>DATJDF010000341.1:0-13977 GCA_035497555.1 Arachidicoccus sp.
CCAGTTCCTGGCCACTTATACCCATGTAAGTGATATTAGGGAACCGATAGGAGGTAAAGTCTTCCCCACTGTAGACATTTTTAACGGCGAAGGACAAAATTATATCAGTCTTGGAACTGATCCGTTTACGAATAATAACCAACTCCTGAATAATATTTTGAGCTTTACTGACAACTTTACCTATTATGCAGGCAATCACACCCTTACAGCTGGGATCACTTATGAGCGGCAGAAAGTAGGTAATATGTTTATGGGCGGCTCTCAGGGTCATTATATCTATAATTCACTGGCGGATTTTCTGGGGGAAAAGCAGCCGGCTTATTACGGCTACACCTATTCTTTGGTAAAGGGGCAGCCGGCCGTATTTTCCGCAGAACTGGTGATGTCACAGTTAGGGATTTACATCCAGGATGAATACAAGGTCAATCCGAACTTTAAATTAACCTACGGACTCCGTGTAGATATGCCTATTTATGGTCAGAAACCTATTGACAATCCTTCCATAGATAAACTCTCCTTTCCGGATGCTGATGGGAAAATGATCCATTATAATTCAGGCGCATGGCCCAAAAACACGCCATTATTCTCGCCAAGACTTGGATTTAACTGGGATGTAATGGGCGACAGGTCACTGATTGTACGAGGTGGAACCGGGGTGTTCTCCGGCCGTATCCCCTTTGTATTTTTGACCAACATGCCTTCCAACAGTGGGGTATACCAATCTGCTGTGGCTTTAAACACCAAGGCACTACTTGACGCCGGCGGGATTACTAAATTTAATCCTGATATCAACGGTTATGCCAATTCTCCTTCATTTCCTAAAACAGCACAGACGACGATTCCACCGCAAAATTTCGTAATAATAGATCCTAATTTTAAATTTCCCCAGGTATGGCGCACGAATCTGGGCGCGGACAAAAATCTGGGTAATGGCCTTACTGCTACTGTGGATCTGATGTTTACCAAAGATATTAATGCCGTTAAAATGCGTAATCCAAACTTAAAAGCACCGGATGCACACTATACAGGCGCGGATGACAGAGCATACTATCCTGGTGCACTACCCGTTTATTATGATAATTTAGGCACACCGATTGTCTTGGAAAACACGAATAAAGGATACTCCTTTTCGGCCACTGCGCAAGTGTCCAAGACTTTTGACAACGGTTTTTTCGGATCCCTGGCTTATACCTATTCCATGGCAAAAGAAGTCAGCCCGAATCCCGGCTCCAGAGCAACTTCTGCCTGGCAGTCCATTGCGAATGTTAATGGTGCAAATGATGACGTACTGGATAATTCACAATACGCCGTTCCACACAGAGTCGTCGGTAATGTTTCCTATACCTTTAATAAGGGCTTTTCAAGAAATTTCGCCACGACCATTTCCTTATTTTACCAGGGTAGCAGCCAGGGCATGAATAATTATACCATCAACGGTTCAATCGTAGGTGATGGTAATTCAAACTTAATGTATGTATACAGTAAGGGAAGTGATGTTCCGTTTGTTGCTACTGATAAATACACCGTCGCTCAACAGGAAACCGCCTATGATGCCTTTATCGCCAGCAGTAAGTACTTGTCTAAAAATAAAGGCAAATATGTCAGCCGCTATGGAGCACCTTCACCCTGGTTTAATGAACTGGATGCAAGACTGCTACAGAACCTGTTTACTTACCGGTCACCTAGCGGAAAAACCACCCATGTATTGCAGTTCAGTGTAGATGTATTTAATCTGCCCAATCTGATCAGTAATAAATGGGCCAATTGGGGATACAGAAGACAGATGAGTCTGACCAATCCATTAGTGTTCAAAGGTGCTGTAGCAGGTTCACCTACTTTCAACCTGGCAACATTTGACGGGGAGTTAATTAATGATGTGAATACGAATAACGTATCACTTTCCAGCACCTGGAGTATGCAGCTGGGCTTAAGATATACTTTCTAATCACTTGATTCTTATTAGAAATAATGACGGCAGCCCGGGGCTGCCGTTTTTTTGAGTTTTTTTAGAAAAAAAGATATAAAACTCTTTTATTATTGCTTTTCCGGTTCTATCTTTGCACCGTTAATTAATCATATGCTATTTTCAAAAACCTGCGAATACGCCATTAGAGCGAGCATTTATATCGCCCAACAGTCCAGAGAGGATAAAAAAGTGGCTATTAAGGAGATTGCGAAAGGCATCGATTCTCCGGAACATTTTATCGCCAAAATACTCCAGAATCTGAGCAAAAAGGGGTTTATTAACTCAGTAAAAGGACCCAATGGCGGCTTTTATATGGACAAAAAGAACTTAAAAACCACCATTTCCGATATTGTCCTTTTAATTGACGGGGAGAGCTTATTTACGAACTGCGTACTGGGTTTAAAACAATGTTCCGAATCAAAACCCTGTCCCTTACATCATGAATATAAAAATACCCGTAAAAATATAATTGAGTTATTCAGAACATCCAAAATTGGCCAAATTAGTGAACAGGTAGACCTTAATGAAACCTTCCTAAAAATAAAATAAAGTACTACCAATAGTCTGATAAGCATAACTGAATAAAAAAAAAATTAAAAAAATAAAGGATAAAAAGGTATTTATATCTATTAAATAAATCGCATCAAATGAACATCAAGCAATTAGTCAAACCAGGCATCCTTATGGCAATTGTGGGACTGCTCGCAGCTTCTGAACCTGCCTTTGGGCAGCAGCAGGCAGGCACTTTTGCAGAATTACATCCAAGCCTGGGCGTATTACTGTTTATCCTGTTGATAACGCTGGGTATTCTGTTTTTAGCCATATGGCTAAAATGGAGCATCGGTAAAATTAACCAGGAAACCAAAAATTACAATGCACCGGTGGAGGAAAAGAACCTTGACCGCTATATTAATAATTTAGACAGTGATCAGATTGAATCCTTTTTAAAATTTAAAGCGAGCAAAAAAAATAAAACTGGTCAAAAACCCATCGCCATCATTACCTTATTAATGGGTATACTGTCAGCTCCTTATTTGTGGGCACAGGATCCGACGCCACCCAAGCAGGCCAGTGAGGTCCTGGGCGAAACCGGTATCATCATTACTATTATTCTAATAATGATTCCAATACTGGTCGGCTTACTGCTGATGGCCATCAAGACCTCCTCGGTACTAAGGCAGTTCAAAAACCGGAGAAACCTCAAGGAAGCCGAAAAACTGGCAGAAATGCTGGAAGCCAATGAAGATCCTGCACTGGAAGAAGCCTTACAAAAGAGAAAAACTGCACTGGATTATAAATTATCCCGAACAGCGCTTTCCGGCGAATACGCTGCGGAAGACAAGCGTGGACTGATCAATATCAAATCAAATGCAGGATTACCTGTTGTTAATCCTAAAAAAAGAGCTTCAAAGCGTCCAAAAGTGGATCCGGAGTTATCCAAACTGATTTTATGGTTCCTTGGCACCGCTACTTTTTGGCTATTATTTGGTACCAGTGCGGGAGAATATTTGGGCATAAAATTCGTAGCACCAGACGCCGATCATTTAAGCTGGCTGAGTTTTGGTCGTTTACGCCCCGTTCATACTAATGCTGTATTTTGGGGCTGGGCTTCCTTAGCCATGATGGGCCTGGCCTATTACATCGTGCCAAGGGTGGGTAATAATAAACTGGCCAGTATGAAACTTGGCTGGTGGACACTGATCCTGATCAATCTCACCGTCTTTTGTGGTACCATCAGCCTGATGGCCGGCATCAACAATGGCGGTGGTGAATACCGGGAATATATCTGGCCAATTATGCTTCCATTTGGGGTGGCACTCGCACTTACCCTCATCAACTTCCTTAGAACCATTGCGCGGCGAAAAACAAAAGAAATTTATATCGCCAACTGGTATATTGTTGCGGCTATTATATTTACCATTGTCATTGCCCTGGTGGCCTATTTACCCTGGTGGCAGAACGGACTTGGAGAAACCATTGCGCAGGGTTATTATATGCACCAGGGAGTAGGGATGTGGTTTATGCTCTTTACATTAGGTGTCGTTTATTACTTTTTGCCTCAGCAACTAAATAAACCAATTTACTCCTATAGCCTGGGTATACTGGCTTTCTGGACACAGATCCTTTTTTATACCCTGATTGGTTCACACCACTTTGTGTTCAGTCCGATTCCCTGGTGGTTACAGACTGTCGCCATCGTTGGTAGTATGGGCATGGCCATCCCGGTTATAGCAGGTACCACGAACTTTCTAATGACCTTCAAGGGTGCCTGGCACCGAATTTCAGGCAGTTACACTTTGCCATTCTTTATTGTAGGGATCATATTCTATTTTACCGGGTCCATGCAGGGCACCGCAGAAGCTTTCCGGACGACGAACCTGTTCTGGCACTTTACGGATTTTACAGTGGCACATTCCCACCTGACAATGTATGGAATCATCTGCTTCTTCATGTGGGCTGGGATTTATGCCCTGGTTCCCCGTTTAACAGGCAAGGAGCCGCCACAGATACTTGTCGGAGCGCATTTCTGGCTGGCACTTATTGGGTTGTTATTTTACACAGTCCCACTTATGTATGGCAGCACACTGAAAGGGTTATTATGGATGCAGGGTAAGCCTTTTATTGATGGGGTCGTACTAATGGCACCATACTGGTTATGGCGGGCTGTCGGTGGTACACTGATGTGGCTGTCGCATCTTTTCTTTGCCTATAACTTTTACCGGATGGTCGTTCGGCACAGGGAGGTAAATGTAAAACAGGAAGCGATTGGTAAATTATCAGAAAAAGCTTAAATCAACCCTATTTCCTTAGCAAATTTAACATTATGGAATTCTTTGATAATCATAAAAAACTATTTATCACCGCAGCGGCCTTTTTCATCTCTCTGACCTTACTTGTGGCAATTATCCCCGCACTCAAAAATGATAAGATAACCCAACCATTGCCGGGAGTCGAGCCACTCTCCGCCCTTGCCAAAAAGGGTAAAGCCCTTTATGTGGCCAATGGCTGTATTGCCTGTCATACACAACAGGTAAGAGCAGTTGATATGGACAAGGTTTGGGGCAGCCGCCCCAGTGTGGCTGCAGATTACGCATTGATTCACCGTACGGATCTGTGGCGTAATACGGCGACCCTGATGGGTTCAGAAAGAACCGGGCCTGATTTAACAAATATTGGTGCAAGGCAGCCCAGTAAGGACTGGAACCTGGTGCATCTTTTTAATCCGCGTGCTGTTGTAAAAGAATCCGTCATGCCGGCTTATCCCTGGTTATTCATTTATAAAGAGCATCCTGCAAAATCGGACGTAATCGTCAATATACCTCCGGAATATATGGAAGGCAAAACAGGTAAATATGTAGCGACAAATAATGCCATGTATTTACTGGCTTACTTACAATCACTCAAACAAGTCAAACTGCCAGATGGAACGCCAAGTCCTGAGTTCCTTTATAAACGAGCCGTAACCAAAGCTGATGGAGCTGGTGGCGCTGCAGGGGCAGACGGTGCCGCCTTATATACAGCCAACTGTCAAAGTTGTCACCAGGCAAATGGTGAAGGTCTCCCGGGCGCTTTCCCGCCCTTAAAAGGCAGCAGTGTCGTAACCGGTGACAATCTGGAACTTTATGTGGGTATTATTATGAATGGCTATACCGGAAGGGAAAAAGAAGGTTTTGGCCCCATGCCAAATATTGGCACCACGGCCAATCTGAGTTCGGAAGAGGTAACAGCCATTATCAACCATGAGCGCAGCACATGGGGCAATAGTGCACCAGCGGTGAAGGTTGAGGATGTTAAACGATTCATGGAAGCTGCAAAACTGTCTGCCAAGTAGGGTGTTGTTGAAACCGGATGTCTTAAAGCAGTAAGCCATTTTTAACAACCGTATCTGAGAATAAAGTATTAAATTGGTATAAAAGCGGATTGAGCTATTAAATTTCACAAAAGTGGAAAATTCAGCGAAAATAACAATTTAAAATTTTAAACTATTTTATTATGAAACTCTATGAAACTGTTTCAGAAGCGGTGAATGATCTTTACAAAAGAGGCTATACGCATGACTTCAACCTTGGAGAAGACTGCATCATCTGTGGCGAGCAACTTTCACTTTCTCCGGATGATTTTGAAATCGACGAAGTACACCGATTTGAAGGGATGACGGATCCCGGAGATGAAATGATCGTTTATGCGATTTCGGGAAAGGAGCAGCAAGTGAAAGGGGTGTTAGTCAATGCATACGGCACATATTCGGAAACAGAAGGTACGAGGATTATGAAAAAGCTGCAAGTTCGTTAGACTCAAAACAGCAGCGTTTCCTTTATTCAGGATCACAATGCTAATGCATTTAAAGGTATACCGGTAACAGTTCACCGACAGAAAATTAAAAATGATTATTATTAAAATATTGAGGATTAAATTAATTTGAACGAAGATGAAGAGGAAAAATAAATTATTATTACTGTTTCTGCTCGCACTGAGTACCGGGCCAATCGCATACGCCTGTGAAGTCTGTGAAAAGCAACAGCCGCAAATACTTAGAGGCATTACGCATGGCAGCGGACCCCAGGGCAATTTTGATTATGTTGCCATCTGGGTCATGGTCGCTATTACAGTAGCTACCTTATACTATTCGGTTAAGTGGCTGATTCGGCCGGGCGAAAGGTCAGGTGCGCACATTAAACGCTTAATATTAAACGACGAATAATATGGAATCAAGAAGTAGCATTCTCATCTTTGTTGATGATGAGCCTAAACCTGTAGCGGATTTTATTTCGCCGGTAAATTTCGAACTGGATACAACCAAGCTCGTCGACGGACCACATACGCTGAAAATTGTCAGCAGAGATCCGGATGGCAGTGAAGGGGTAAGAATCGTCCCATTTGAGGTCAGAAACGGTCCGGCAATTGCGATAGAAGGCATTCGGGAAAATGCCATCGTTGATGGTATACTGCCTTTAATGGTCAACGCTTACGGGAAGGGTAATTCTCAGAATTTCCATATTGTGGGTAGTGAGTCCCCCCGTAGTATTCCTTCATGGGTATGGATTATCATCATTGGCTTTTTTGGCTGGGCATTATATTATTTAATAAAGTATCTACATTTGAGGCCTTAAAATTACTTATGGAAAAAGCAAGAGAAATATTAACCCTGGAAGACTGTAAGATATTAGTGGATAATTTTTATGATAAGGTCAGAAAGGATCCCTTAATTGGCCCCATCTTCGATGAGCGTATAAAAGACCGCTGGCCCGAGCACCTGGAGAAAATGTACCGCTTCTGGCAAACTGTCCTTACGGAAGATCACACCTATTTTGGTTCTCCTTTTAACCCGCATGCCAATTTACCGGTTGAATGGATGCATTTTGAAAAATGGCTTGAACTTTTTGGTCAGACCATTGATGAACATTTTATTGGTGAAAAGGCGACAGAAGCCCGGTGGCGCGCCCAGAAAATGGCTGAAATGTTCAATTTTAAGATTCAGTACTATAAAAATAATGACTCCAAACCTATCTTTTAAATAGACTGCAGGATCCGCAATTATTATCCGAACTTCAATTTTACAATAAAATCATGAAAGGTATTCAACGCTATCCCTACGCTTTACCAGGCACTTTTCTCTGGATGGGATTTCTACTTGCCATTAGCTTTATGGAAGCCTGGTTAAAATTCCTGGCACCGGGAGTCACGATTCCAGTCGGTCTGGCAATCGGCAAATTGGTTTTTGGCGCCCTCAATAAAGTAGAGTGGGTACTTATTGTCATCATTTTTGCCAACTTATATTTTGTAAAACAAAAATTATTCAGTTATCGCAATATAGTCTTTTTAATAGCAGCATTAATGACTGCACTGGAAACTTTCTGGGGCCTGCCTGCACTTGATAAAATGGCCAACCAAATCATTGCAGGTGGTATTGACACTGAACCATCGCTGCATTTTATATATGTGGCAATGGAAATTATAAAACTAGGGGCGCTGATATTACTGGGCGTCTATTTATCCAAAAACCATCAAAAAGCAGAACATGTATCTAAATAAAGAAACAACACTGGGCGATATAGTAGCAGAAAATTACAAAACCGCAGCGGTTTTTGAAAACCATCAAATGGATTTCTGCTGTCATGGGGGGAGATCTCTGGCAGAGGCCTGTGCAGAGCAAGAACTTTCCGTAGATACCATAATAAAAGAGCTACAAACAGCCCTCACGGCTGGCGACACTGAGACAGCAGATACAAATAGTGCCGGGATGCCGCAGGGGATAAAACAGTGGCCACTTGACCTGATGGCTGACTACGTAGAAAAAAAGCATCACCGCTTTGTAAGTGAACAAATACCGATTATTGAAGGATATCTGCAGAAAATTGTACAAGTTCATGGCGGGCAACATCCTGAACTGGAAAAAGTGCAAAATCTATTTAAAGAAACAGCAGGGGAGCTTTCCATGCATATGAAAAAGGAGGAGTTAATGCTGTTCCCTTATATTCGTAAAATGACTCAGGCCGCTGTGTCGGGCCGGAAAATAGAAAAGCCGGGATTTGGAAGTATTGCAAATCCAATTAATGCCATGCTGGCGGATCATGAAGCAGAAGGCGAACGTTCGGCGGGCATCCGTAACCTGACCAATAATTTCCAGACGCCCGCAGACGGATGTAATACCTATCAATTAACTTTAAAATTACTTGCTGATTTTGAGGCAGATCTCCATCAGCACATTCATATCGAGAACAATATTCTATTCCCTAAGTCGATTGAACTTGAAAAGACCATACAAGGTTAAAATTTTAAGATCCCTTATTTCTCCCAAACAATGTGCCTTAAAGTTTTGTAACTTTAAGGCACAAATGCTTCAGTCATGGAAAGTGTAAATATTAAACGGATCTATGCCCCCCACAGCAAGGAAGACGGGTTTCGGATTCTGGTGGACCGGCTCTGGCCAAGGGGCGTCAAAAAAGAAACCGCAAGGGTGGACCTATGGTTGAAAGAAGTGGCGCCCACCACTACACTTCGCACTTGGTTTGGTCATGATCCGGACAAATGGGCCTCTTTTAGCCGTAAGTACTTAGATGAACTTAAAGCAGAAAAAGCAGCGGTGGAAAACCTCCTTGAATGCATTAAAGCAAACAGGGTTGTCACATTGTTATATGGAGCAAAGGATGAAGAACATAACCAGGCATTAGTCCTCCAAAGATTTGTAAAAACATTATTAAAAGCTTAATGCATATGCCTCCCATTAAAAGAAGTGAATACCTCAAACCCCTTTCTAGAGAGCATCATTATAGCCTGCTATTTGGCTGGAAATTAAAGCAGGGTATCAATCATGGCGTTGCACCGGAACGGATGGTGGCCTATATCGCCTATTTCTGGCCTGAAATACTTCTCCCGCATTTTGAAGAAGAAGAGAGACATCTTTTTTACCTTAGTGATACAAAGCAGGTTCTCCAGGCAATTGATGAGCACCGTACAATTCAGTCGCTCATGGAAGAGGCCATCCGCAAACCCAAACTAGTCACCTATGAAAGCCTAAAAACCCTCGCCGAATCAGTAGACCTGCATGTTCGCTTTGAGGAAAGAACACTTTTTCCATTTCTGGAAGAATCTTTGACAACCGAGCAGTTAATGACCGCTGCCGCCGCAATAGAAGCCAGCCCGGCACTCGGCGATGATTATACAGACCATTTCTGGGAATTAGGACAACAGTAAACCGCCATAGATGAAAGGGCCTATCACCTAAAGAAAGCCAAAATTGATGTAACTGCCTGTACAAATCTCATTAGATGCAAGATTGGCGCTGCTGGAAGATAAAGGTTTAGTGGATTTTTGCTATATTTATGTTCAGCTTCTTTTAATAAATATTAGCTGCATTTAATTCATTAGAAAAATAAAACAGCAATGCGCCATCTTGTTTTTATAGGACTTCTTTTTTGTCTGACGGCCTGTCATTCAAAATTACCGGTCGATTTGCTTATCTACAATGGCACTATTTATACGGTAGACAGTGCATTTACGAAGGCGGAAGCAGTCGCCGTAAAAGGGGGCAAAATTGTTGCCGTGGGGACCTCACGGGATATGCAAAACAAATATGTTGCCCAGAAAAATATAGACGCCCAAGGGAAATTTGTATATCCGGGCTGGATTGATGCACACGCGCATTTTTTAAGTTATGGCCAAAATCTGCAGCAGGTTGATTTAAGAGGCACTGATAGCTGGGAAGACGTGCTTAAAACTTTAGGTAAATATGTTGACAGGAAAAACAGACAGAATGCACAAACCGGTAGCGATACGGACACTGGCTGGATTATTGGAAGCGGATGGGATCAAAATGACTGGACGGACAAAAATTTCCCTAATAACCAGCAGTTGAATACCCTTTATCCTGACAGACCGGTATTGCTTTCACGGGTAGATGGACATGCGATCATTGCTAATCAGAAAGCACTCGACCTAGCCGGTATCAAGGCAACAGATAGTATTGCCGGCGGGGAAATCCAAACCAGTGATGGTCATCTGACAGGCGTGCTGGTGGACAATGCAACCGAACTTGTTTACAAAAGTATTCCTGAACCGCCGGTTGAGGAGATAACAGCAGCTTTACTCGCTGCACAGGATAAATGCTTCGCAGCAGGACTTACCACAATTGATGATTGCGGAGAAGATTACCGACTCACTTTACTAATAGATTCACTGAACCGCTCCGGCCTGCTTAAAATGCGATTATATGTACTTCTTAGTGATAATAAAAAGAATTTTGACTATCTGACTAAGACCGGGAAAATAAAAACAGATTACTTGCATGTTGCCGGTTTTAAATTATTTGCCGATGGTGCGCTGGGTTCCAGAGGGGCATGCCTCCTTGCATCTTATAGTGATCAGCCAGGCTGGGATGGTTTTCTTTTACAGCCCCAAAAACATTATGACTCGGTAGCAAAGTTTCTTTATCAACATGATTTCCAGATGTGCACCCATGCGATCGGTGACTCTGCAAATCGTGTTATGCTGAAAATCTATGCCAAATACCTAAAAGGAAAAAATGACCGTCGCTGGCGTATAGAACACGCTCAGATTATAAGCCCGGCTGACTTTCATTATTTTGGGGATTATAATATTATCCCTTCTGTACAGCCAACACATGCGACCTCTGATATGTATTGGGCAGAGGCCCGGTTGGGGCCTGAACGTATTCAATCCGCTTACGCCAATCAAAAACTTTTACTCCAAAACGGCTGGTTACCGCTGGGAACAGATTTCCCGGTTGAGGATATTTCACCGGTGAAGACCTTTTATGCTGCAGTTACACGAATGGATGCCAAAGGATGGCCCGCCGGCGGATTCCAGATGGAAAATGCACTCACCAGGCAGCAGGCATTAAGAGGCATGACGATCTGGGCCGCAAAAGCAAATTTTGAAGAGAAAGAAAAGGGCAGCATTGAAACCGGAAAGTGGGGTGACTTTGTCATTACAGATAAGGACTTATTACAGGTTGATCAAAAAGATATCCTCAAAACCCGGGTACTGATGACTTTTGTTGGCGGCGAGAAGGTTTATGATCGGGCCGGTAAGCCAATCCTGCAATAGCCATAAACGCTCTAAATTAACTAATCAAACAGATTTAGCTGGCGTCCCTGTCCGGGTCTGGCAAAAATGCTGCAATCTAAATTCATGCGGTCCAGGTTTAGACTGTGGACTTTGCAATGCAATTTAAATGTGTGGTTGATTAGCGTTGCCAGATGGCCCTCGCCGCGCATTCTGCGCCCAAATTCACTGTCATTAACCTGTCCTGCGTGACAAGCTTGTATGTTATGCCACACTTTATCTGCACGATCCGGAAAAGTCTTGCGCAACCAATCCTCAAATATGACGCCCACCTGGCCATTTAGACGAACTATCGTGTAACCCGCCCAGCGTGCGCCATGTGAAGCCACCGTTTTTAATACAAGGGGGATTTCAGTATCATTCAATCCTGGAATGACAGGCGCTACCATTACCCCCACGGGAACCCCTGCAGTCGACAAAGATTCAATTAATTTCAATCTTTGCCGGGCAGTAGTTGTTCTGGGTTCCAGCTTTTGCCTTAAAGGCTCATCCAGACTATTTAAAGAAACATAGACACAACAAAGATTTAAGCGGGCAAGTTCCTTGAATAAATCAAGATCTCTCAAGGCCAGGCTGTTTTTCGTAATCATTCCAACGGGCTGCTTGTACTCAAGTGCTATTTCTAATAATTGCCTGGTCAGCCGGTAACGCCTTTCTGCTGGCTGATAACAGTCCGTATTCCCGGAAATAGAGATAGGTGTCACCTCCCAGCTCTTCTTGTTTAAAAATGCACGAAACAAATCCGGCGCATTCTTCTTGACAATAATATTTCTTTCAAAATCCACACCTGCGCTAAAACCCCAATATTCATGTGAGTTGCGGGCATAGCAATAGATGCAGCCATGCTCACATCCCTGGTAGGGATTCAGTGAATATTGCAGGCCGACATCCGGGCTGCTCACTTTATTGACAATTGTTTTGGCATCCCCATTGATAAAACGGGTAGGCATATTATTGGTTTCCCAATCATCAATCCCGGCAACTTCCTCTTTGGAATAACTTTGCTTCAGGAAACTGTTATGTGGATTGAATTGCGCCCCCTGGCCTTTTTGATAATCTGGTGGTCTGATAAAATCATTATGATTCATTTGTGCAATATTTTGTAATTAAATATCAAATGTACTAATATTTTTAGACAGTAATTTGTAAAATCTTCCAAAAAATTATCCTAACTTGTGGTATGGCAAAAAAACAATATACATCAAATTCCAGGTTGGTCAGGTACCTGAGTTTAGGAATTCAGTTAATGGCTACAGTGGGTATTGGTCTATGGGCCGGATATTGGCTGGACAAAAAACTATCTTTTTCTGTGCCCTTGCTTATTTGGATACTGCCTACCGTTTTACTGGTAATGATGCTGGTCAAATTGGTTCGTGCTTTTTCTAAAAAGGGAAAAAACGATGATTCATCTGAATATATATAGGCTTTAATACCAAAAGGAGCGGGTGCAAGCTTAAATTTGCTATTTTTGCCCCAAATTTCAAAGATGAAGAAGTTCAGGTTAAAGAAGAATTATATCAATTTATTGCTTTTATTTCTGATTATTAATACCGTCTGTCTGTTTTACAGAGACGGCGGATTAAAATTGTCCTTCTTCCTGGATGTCTACGTAGTCGTAATTGCCAATCTTATACTTTTCTTACTGGCTTTACTGGGTTCCTATAGACATGCCAAAGCCCTGGAGGATAAAAATCCGAATGTATTTATCCGATCCATTATGGGCATGACTGTCCTTAAGTTTTTTGTATTAGTAGCTGCAGCATTGACCTATGTGTTTATGGCTAAAGAAAATAAAAATTTACCGGCTATTCTTGTTTCGCTGGTGCTTTATATCCTTTATGCTATTTTGGAGGTGAGTGCGGCCTACAAAATGAATAAATTGAAAAATGGCTAAAGCCCAGCGGCACCCTTTAGAGGCGCTCACTGAATATCTCCCTGAAAATACCTTTGAGGAAGTTGTACACTACCTGCAGACCTACAAAGTTCAACTTACGATCACCCGTGCACGTACCAGCATCCTGGGTAATTACCGTAATGCCTATGGCAACAGCCATCACCGGATTTCCATTAATGGCAACCTGAATCCTTATTCCTTTCTGATTACATTACTGCATGAACTCGCCCACTTACTGACTTTTGAACAGTACCATCACCGCGTATCGCCCCATGGCAAAGAATGGAAAAATAGTTACAGCAGTTTATTGAAGGTATTTCTGATAAAGAAAATATTCCCCGAGGATATTGCCAGGGAGATTAATCAATCACTGCACAATCCTGGAGCCAGTTCCTGTTCCGAGCCGGATCTGATGCGGGTGCTCAAAAAATACGATCCCCATATGGAAGGGTTGCATTTTGTAGAACAATTAAACCCGGGTGATTGGTTCGTCACACGTGATAATAAAATTTACAGGCTGGACCAGAAGCAA
>DATJDF010000342.1:0-16976 GCA_035497555.1 Arachidicoccus sp.
AGCGTTAGAAAACAGGCCAGTAAATAATGCGGCGCAGGCCTTGCAAGGCCTTTCTCCCGGATTGGTGGTGACCCGCAGCAGTGGACAGCCAGGTTACGAAGGTTGGAACATTAATATACGCGGCATTTCTTCCTTAAATGGGACGAATAATCCATTACTTATTGTGGACGGTGTTGAGTATGATGATTTTACATTGATTAATCCAGATGATATTGCAAGTATTTCTGTATTGAAAGATGCCTCTGCAGCAGCTATTTATGGGGCAAAGGCGGCTAATGGGGTGTTACTCGTCACAACCAAGAGTGGCGTCGCTGGTAAAGTGAGGGTGAATTATACCGGAATGTATCAGGTTAAACAACCGCTAAGTTTGCCGCAGACAGTCCCATATCATCTAAGTGCGACCATCCAGAATCTTGCTAATAAAAACAACGGAGGTGCTCCGTCCTATACAGACGATCAGATTGCTAAATTCAAGGACCCCAATATTACATTTGTGCCGGATGATCCTACAAATATCTTTTTTTATGCAGAGCAGGATTATATTAAAATGACGATTAACGACCATTATAATACATCGTCGCATAATGTGAATGTTAGTGGTGGAAATGCTAATACGCAATATTATATTGGACTGGGTTATAATGATAATAATGGAATCTTTAAAATGGGACCGGACCGGAACCAGCGTTATAATGGAAGGATAAATCTGAAAACAAAATTTAATGAAATCTTTAGCTTTGATGCCAGGGTAGCATTTAGTCAGAATAAGGTCGAAGCGGCTGCTGGAACATTAGAGGGGGATTATGGATTGCTTTATAATATATATAATTTAAGGCCCATAACGCCTGTCTATGTTCCCGGAAGTAACAATTCCAAGTATCTTTCAGGTGTTAATACTTTAGCCACACTAAAGGATGGTGGATATAATAATACCAATGAGAATATATTAGACGCGGTATTTACGCTAAAGGCAACAGATATTGTAAAAGGGCTGGTTTTAAGTGCCAATTATAGTCCACATCTGGAACAGGATAATCAGGAGATGTTCTTTAAGACGGTGCCTCTTTATTCTTTTAATAAGGCATCACAAACCTTTGTTCAGAATTCATGGGTTAATAAATCAAATTCAATTAATAAATACAGGACAACTCAAAGCTCCTACACAAGTAACTTCCTCGCGGACTATACTGTTGAATTAAAGAATGACCACCATTTTCATTTATTGGGCGGAAGTCAATATCAATACTATAATTACGACCGGCTGAATGCGACTCAAACCAATTTAATCAATAATAATTTGCCAACAGTTAATTATACAACCAATGCGACTTTACCGGTAACCGCAATTTCTGACAATATACAGGCTAATGCATGGGTTTCTTACTTTGGAAGATTGAACTATGATTTTAAAAATAAATATTTTCTGGAAGCTACAGTAAGAAATGACGCAAGTTCCCGGTTAGCTCCAGGTCATCAGGCACAGACCTTTCCTGCTTTCTCTGCAGCTTGGCGCGTATCTCAGGAAAGCTGGTTCAAGTCAGGCAGTTTCATTAATGAACTAAAAGTAAGGGCTTCATGGGGTAAATTGGGTAATGCTCAATTAGGCACATTATATCAGAATAACTATCTCTCCACAGCAACGTTGAATACTGGAGTATATCCATTTAATAATGCTGCAACCACATATATTTATCAGAGCACCTTACCTTCTGAAGGGCTCGGATGGGAAACCGTCACCACCAAAGATATCGGAATTGATATTGGATTGTTTAGCAATCGATTGAGTGGTAGTTTTGACTGGTACATCAGGGAGAATAATAATATGCTTATTCCTGTAAATCTTCCGGCGGTACTTGGTGTTACGCCAAGCACTTCCAATGCAGCTGCTATGCAAACCAAAGGTTGGGATATGGAGATAAACTGGAAGGACCGGATCGGGGAGGTAAGCTATTATGTTGGGTTTAACCTAAGTGATAATCAAAATGAGGTCACCAAATATTTAGGAAATGTTGTTTATACGGAAGGCTTGAATATAGCTCTACCGGGCATGCCAATTAATTCCATCTTTGGATACCGGTCTTTGGGCTATTTTCAAAATGCTGACGAGGTAACCAATAGTCCGAAACAATTTGGCACGACAAACCAGGGGCCAGGTGATATCAAGTACGAAGACGTGAATAAAGATGGTGTCATTAACGGCGGGGTTGGAACACCTTCAGATCATGGAGATTTAAAGTACTTAGGGAATACATCTCCAAGATACAATTTTGGGATCAATCTAGGCGCCAGTTGGAATAACCTCGATTTGTCGGTTTTTCTTCAAGGAGTAGGTAAAAGAAGTATCATTATTTATCCCACGCAGGCAATTCCATATGTTCAGAGTTGGCGCTATCCTTTGGATAATTACATCGGTAATTATTGGACCGAGGATAACAGGGATGCCAATTTCCCCAGACCAATCGCTGGCGGCGGTACAAATACGCATATTAATAGTGCTTTCGTACAAAATGGGGCTTATATAAGATTAAAGAATGTTCAGTTAGGTTATACATTACCTGAAAAGGTGCTGGATAAGCTAAAAGTACAAAAAATTAGGGTTTTCTTTAGCGGACAGGATATTTGGACCTACACAAAAATGTGGTATAAGTATTTCGATCCGGAAAGCCCCAACAACGTTGCTTATTCTTATCCCTTTTCAAGCACCTATGCATTTGGCTTAAATATTACCTTTTAGATAAAGTGAGTTGCCCGATATGTATTCATAGCTGAGCGCACGGGATGCTCTTTTGAAAAAGATTACTCATAAAGTTTAAAATCCTAAACCATGATAAATAGAAAATATTATAAAAGTATTTTATGGTTTTCACTTATAGCCACCTTTTATTTGGTTGGCTGTACGAAGAACCTGACCCAAGTTCCAAAAACGCAGTTGTCAGATCCTAATTTTTGGAAGACGACTTCAGATTTGAGTCAAGCCTGTAATTATTTGTATACATTTTTAAATGGTCTTGGGTCAGATGACCCTTCGGGCTTCCCGAGTCCGCTACAGGACAATTATTCTGACAAGGCTTTTGGAGACAGGTCGATCGGCTTTGGTGATGGATCCAGTATTGCTGCTTCTACTTCAAATGAATGGACTAATTATTATGAATTAATACGTGCAGCCAATAATATTCTTGAAAAATCGGCAAATGTGGTAGGAGATCAGACGCTGATTAACAGATATAAGGGCGAGGCAAGGTTTTTCAGGGCGATGGGCTATTTTGAGTTAGTGAAGAGATTTGGCGACGTGCCTTACATTAACCGGACGCTAACCCTGGATGATACCCTGCTTTATACAGGCCGCACACCGCGTCAGGCTGTTGTAGATAGTATCTATGCAGATCTGGAATTTGCCGCCGCCAATTGCCCTCAGGCAAATGCATTGGCTCCAGCTGAATATGGCCGCATTACCAGGTCTGCTGCTCTTAGTTATAAATCCAGGGTCGGTTTATTTGAAGGGACCTGGGACAAATTTCGTTCACTTAGTACGGCCAATCAGAATCTACAGATGGCTATGAATGCTGCGAGTACTGTTATAACTGAGGGGAATCATAGCTTATACACCGCACAGGGTGCGGATAGTTATCTGTATGAATTCCAGTATGATGGTGGCGCAGCGGGCAATCCGATACAGACGGTGCCTGGTGGGCAGGTTAATTATACCTATGCCACTAATAAGGAGAACATAATTGTCAAATTATATGGCCAGAACCTAAGTAACAACATTGTTTCTCATAACTTTGGCAGACAGTATCTTGATCAGGCTCATATAGCGCCGACGAGGGCAATGCTCGATACTTACTTATACAAGGACGGGTTACCTCAAGGGATCTCACCATTTGATTCTTCTGGCAAGGAGACAAGCTCCTTGACTGAATTTCAAAACAGAGATCCTCGGCTGAATATGTCGGTATACAATAAGAACGAAATTACCCCCTCTATCGGCGGATTAATTAATTATGTTCCCGGTATTACCTACAGGTATAGAAAATATTGGATTGTGAGTGACTGGAATGCTAATATCAGTTTTGTGAATTTTAGCAACTTACGATACGGCGAAGTATTACTGAATTATGCTGAAGCCCTTTTTGAATTGAATGGGCAGATTAGCGATGCAGATTTGAACAAAACGGTAAATGCCTTAAGGAGACGTGCAACAAATAACGATGAAACAAAATTGCCACTGCTTACCAACTCCTTTGTCAGTAGTCATGGCTTGAATATGCGTACCGAAATCAGAAGAGAAAGAACCGTTGAACTTGCATTTGAAGGGCAGTCCTATTGGGATCTGTTAAGATGGAAAACAGCGGAAGATGTACTACCTAAAAGTATATTGGGCCGAAAATACTTTTCTTTTGAAAATCCATCCGGGACAACACCGAATTTGACTCCTGACGGTTATGTGGTCCTGGAGGCTGCTGCCAATCGCAAATTCGATCCCAAAAGAGATTATTTATGGTCAATACCGACCAAGGAGATCGCTTTGAATGACAAGTTGGGGCAGAATCCGCATTGGTAATACATCTTAACCGTATTAAAGTTTAGGAAATGGAATATGATTTAGAAAGCTTATGAAAAACTGATCGTTATTCGGCACTACTTTGGGGAAAATGATGCAGAATAATGATCAGATCATAAGTGAATGGCAGGTTTTTCTTGTGACAGTACAGCAACTCAATTACCTAAATTTTCATTTGATATGTTCATTGTTCGAATTACTGTTATCAGATTCATTTGTATTTTGGCGTGCGTCTTCTTATGGTGTACAGCGGGAGCCGGGCAAAAGGTTGCTCAAAGGAACTTTCTAATGTCAAAACTGGATGCCACTGGCTTTTCTTTTAGCCAAATTGACTTAAAAAAGTGGAAAGAAAGCCAGAAGGATTTGTACCTTAAGAAGATAATGGGCCTTCCGGATTCTATTAAATCTTATTATATTGCTAAAGCAGATGCGGCGCTTTCTTTTGACTGGCCTACCTTAAGTGCCTACAGTTATTTGCAGTATAAACGAAATGGGAACCGGATTATATATGAACGCGCATTAGAAAAAAGGGCACTTAGTCTTAATAGTCTGGTTATAGGGGCCTTAATTACCAGGGACAAAAAATATCTTCCTCAAATTGTAAATGGCCTCTGGGTAATGCTGGAACAAAGCAGTTGGGAAATACCCGCGATTATAGATCTTCAAAAGCTGGGCGCAGATTTACCGGATCCCAGAGAACAGATTATCGGGCTTATAAGTGCTGAAACGGCATTGAATATTGCCACGATTGGGTTTATGCTCTATGATGAATTGGAAGAAATCTCCCCTGTAATAAACATTAGGATAAAAAAAGAATTGCAAGATAGAATGCTTATCCCATATATGAGACGATCTGACTTTTGGTGGATGGGGCTTAAAAATCAGAACGTCAATAACTGGAATGCATGGATCAATACTAATGTGATGATAACAGGTGTGTTAAGTGAATCGGCACCAGATAAATTAAACCAACTATTAAAAAAAGTTTTTAATAGCACAGATAAGTTTATCAACCAATATCCTGAGGACGGTGGTTGTGATGAAGGTCCTGCCTACTGGAGTATTGCTTCAGGGAAATTAATTACGTTGCTTAAATTTATGAACAGCGTCTCTGAGGGTGAATTAAACTGGAAGAGCAACCTATTGTTACATGCTATGGGTAGCTACATTTATAAAATGCATATTGACGGGGATTATTTTGTGAATTTTGCAGATGCGGCACCAAAAGTCATTCCCAATCCGGGGTCTGTATTCGAATTCGGTAAAATGTTCGAGGACGACTCCTTGAAGATATTTGGCGCCTATTTGCTTGGTTTGAATAAGAATAGACTGCCGGAAGTGAACCTTATGGATTTTCTGGAAACTTCGGTTAAGTTTAATGAAATGGCAACCACCAAATTAAGACCGGTGAGCCCTGATCATGCTTTTTTACCAAATTTGGAAGTCTGGACTGCCAGATCGCGTCCCGGCAGTGATTCGGGGCTGTTCCTGGCAGTTGAAGGTGGCAATAATAACCAAAGCCATAACCACAATGATGTGGGTAATTTCCTGCTGTACGCCGATGGCCGGCCGGTTATTATAGATGCAGGTGTTGGGACCTATACCGCCATAAGTTTTAGTAAAAGACGATATGAACTTTGGAATATGCAATCAGGGTGGCATAACTGTCCCGTTATTAATGGTACAATGCAAAAAGATGGCCAGCAGTTTAAGGCGACTGAGATATTTTACACAGGTGACAAGCGCCAGATACGCATAAGTATGGATATTTCAAAAGCTTATCCCGCAAAGGCAGGTGTGAAGAAGTGGCAAAGATCCTTTGTACTCAACCGTGGCACCGGAAATAAGGGAACAGTTTTGCTGAATGAAAATTATGAATTGACTGAATGGGGAGGTGAAACGCTGATTAATTTTTTGAGCTATTGTACGATAAAAGAAGTAAAGAAGGGAGAAGTCCTTTTTTATAATGAAGCGGCACTTCCTGTTCTATCTATGAATTATGATCCGATAAAGATGCGCCTTTCTGTCGAAACCAAAACGCTGGATGATCCCAAGATGATCAGTAATTGGGGCCAAAAAATATACCGCCTATCCTTTGTCCCGAGATCAAATGCTTTGAAGGGGAACCACAAATTTGAATTCAAAAATATCTCGACCGACTAAAATTATTTGGAATACTTTTTCCGCAGTAAAGAAAAAATTGGCTTTTATGAAACGATTTTGCATTTATATTACTTTGATTCTAATATTGCCCCTCATTGGAAAAGGGCAATCTTTTATTCGACTTTCCAATCCGGCTGGTATTGCCAGAGTAAACGAGTTAGTTGCTATTTCATGGCACAAAATACAACGGATTATGCCTGCGATTGACAAAATGGGTTTCGTGGTAATGGATCCAGCAAGCAATGAAGAAGTCAAGTATCAACTGGAGTATCTTGGGAGCGAAAATATTCAACATTTACTTTTACAGGTAAATTTAAAACCACATGGCACAACTGTATTAGAGATCAGACAAGGCACGCCTAGTACTGTTGAACCCAAGACCTTTTGCCGTTATGTTCCGGAAAGAGAAGACGATTTTGCATGGGAGAATGATAAGATTGCCTTTCGTATGTATGGGAAGGCACTGGAATCAAATATTGGTAATGCGAAGGGTATGGATGTCTGGACTAAAAGGACAGACAAACTCGTTATCGATAATTGGTACAAAAAGGGTAATTACCATGTGGATCATGGCGAAGGGGTGGATTATTACGACGTTGGGATGACACTGGGTGCGGGAGATAATGCGCCTTTTTTAAATGACTCCATCTGGTTCCCAAAAAATTATACGCGGTATAGGATTCTGGATGATGGTCCGCTGCGCTGCACTTTTGAACTTAAATATGACGGGTGGAAAGTCGGTGATCGGATGGTTGGATTGGTGAAAACAATTTCTCTTGATGCGGGTGCACAGTTAAATAGGGTAAATGCCCATTACAGCTTTGCCGGAAACGGGACACTTGATGTAGTTGTTGGCATTGTAAAACGGGGGGAGGCAGGCATCGAACATTTTGATGAAACTCGTGGAATTATGCGTTACTGGCAACCAAATGATTCAATAAATGGAACGACTGGTGTGGGCTGTATTTTTGTGGGACCGGTGAGAAAGACAAATACAGGAAAGCACCAGTTGAACCAGTTACTAGGGCTGGTCAGTGCAAAGTCAGGCGTGGGTCTTAATTATTATAGTGGCGCTGTCTGGGATAAGGCGGGCGTGATAACAACAGTGGATGATTGGGATTTGTATCTGCGGGCATTTTCTGCCAGAATGAAACAACCTATTGATGTCCGGTTATATAGGGCTAAATAGCACTTAATTATGGGTGTGTTAAGGAAAAGAGATGTAGTATGAAAAGATTTTTTTTACTTATTGGTCTGGGCTGCGGTATGATTGCTTCCGGGCAGGTTTTTGATTTTACCGAATGGGAAGATGAAAAAATTGTTGAAATTAATAAGGAGCCGCCACATGCAAGTTTCATGTCTTACCAAAAAGTCGACCAGGCACTGAAAGATGATTATACTATTTCTCCATGGTTTAAATTATTAAATGGCAACTGGAGATTTAATTTTACGGATAAGCTGGCCTTGAGGCCTAAAGATTTTTACGCGGTTGATTTTGATGACGGGCGTTGGGGGACGATCCCCGTACCCGGTAATTGGGAAATGAATGGTTACGGTATACCGATTTACACCAATATAGCCTATCCATTTGTAAAGAACCCGCCCCATATTGGTCACAGCTTTGCACCTGTAGGCACTTATCGAAAAGACTTTGTAATCCCGGAGCATTGGACTGAAAAGGAAGTAATACTTCATTTTGGGTCAGTTACTGGCGCTATGTACTTATACATCAATGGTCAGCCAGTTGGCTTTAGTAAAGTTAGTAAATCACCTGCTGAATTTAATATTACCAAGTATTTGGTTCAGGGAAAAAATATAATGGCTGTCCAAGTATTCAGGTGGCACGACGGTAGTTATTTGGAGGACCAGGACTTCTGGCGACTTACCGGCATTGAACGTGATGTTTTCTTGGCGGCCAAAAACAAGACCAGGATTTTGGACTTTACAGTAAATGGCGACCTTGATGATCAGTATAGAGATGGGATTCTTTCCTTAAACCTGCAATTGCAGAACCCGACGAAAGAAAAATTGACTGGTGTGGTAAGTCTATATGACGCGCAGGGGAAAAGGATATTTGAAACAATACTGAGCGGTCTGATAAAGAGCTCCATTTCAAAAAGGACCATTAATCACGTGATAACCTGGAATGCTGAAAAGCCTTATTTGTATACCATGGTTATTGCCCTGAAAAGAAAAAGCGGCGAATTGATGGATCTTACTTCTCAGAAAATTGGTTTTCGGAAAGTAGAAATTAAGCATGCACAACTATGGGTGAATGGACGTAAAATTATGGTTCATGGGGTGAATCGCCATGAACATGATGAGCTTTTGGGGCATGTTCCTACCAGAGCGTTGATGTTAAAAGACATCCAGTTGATGAAGCAATATAATATAAATGCGGTTCGTAGTGCCCATTATCCAAATGATCCGCTTTGGCTAAAGCTTTGTGATGAATATGGGCTTTATGTAGTTGACGAAGCGAATGTGGAGATCCACGGTATGGGGGTAAATTTCCAGGGCACATTTGACAAATCGATCCATCCTGCTTATTTGTCATCATGGGCACCTTCCATCAAAGACCGAATTGTACGCATGTTCGAACGGGATAAGAATCACGCTAGTGTTATTATTTGGAGCCTCGGGAATGAATGTGGCAATGGGAAGGTGTTTCATGAAGCGTATAATTGGATAAAGCAGAGGGATAATAATCGGCCTGTGATGTTTGAACAGGCAGGAGAAGAGGAGAACACAGATATTGTTTGTCCGATGTACCCGACTCTGGAACGCATGCGGGCATATGCAAATGATCCTGGTAAAAAGAGGCCCTATATCATGTGTGAATATGCGCATTCTATGGGAAACAGTGATGGCAATTTCAAAGAATATTTCGATGTTATTCACTCCAGCCCACATATGCAGGGCGGATTTATTTGGGATTGGGTGGATCAGGGTATAAAGTCAAAAGATAATAATGGCCGGGATTACTGGGCTTATGGTGGCGATCTTGGTTCGGCGCATTTGCACAATGATGAAAATTTTTGTGCCAATGGATTAGTTGCGGCAGACAGAAGTATTCATCCGGGACTAAATGAGGTTAAAAAGGTCTATCAGGATATTGGTTTTAAAGCGCTAAATTGGAAAAAGGGATTCATATCAGTCAGCAACAATTTTGGCTTCACGAAGCTATCAGAATATAATTTCAGTTGGCAACTCCTCAAAGACGGATTGATCGCCATTGAGGGACAATTTTTCATAGATATTGACCCTGGGGAGGAAAAGGAAGTACGGCTTCCAATCGGTAAAATGGAAGCGGACGGTGAGTATATATTGAACCTTTATGCCAGGGCAAAGGAGGCGAATGGCTTGGTTCCTGCAAATCATATGGTTGCTCAGGAGCAGTTTATTGAAGTTGGGAAGACACGATCCGCGCAGGCTGGTTTAAATGATACAAAGCTTATACTAAAGACCGACAAGGAATTTATTGAGTTTACTTCTGGAGACATTAAAGGTAAGTTTGATAAAAAGCGTGGCGATTTTATTTCCTACACTTTTAAAGGAAGAGAATTGATGGAGCAATTCCCTGAGCCCTATTTTTGGCGGGCGCCAACAGATAATGATTTTGGTAATGAAATGCCGCAGAAATTAGGCATATGGAGAACTGCACAGGTAAATAGGCAGTTGACGAATGTATCTATTGGGAAGCTGGAACATGATGGGTTAAGGGTTAAGAATACCTATTACATGAAAGATATCGACGCGGCTTATAATTTGACCTATATAATTATGAACAATGGGTATATAAAGGTGGAAGCTACTATAAAATTAGAAAATGAACATTTACCTGAAATGCCCAGATTTGGCATGCGCATGAGGTTGCCGAAAAGCTTTGAGGATATCCAATTTTATGGTCGGGGGCCATGGGAGAATTATAATGATCGTAACACTTCCGCATTTATTGGAATATATAATCAAAAATTGAAAGATCAATTTGTAGCTAATTACATAAGGCCACAGGAGAATGGTTACCGGACAGATGTCCGCTGGGTACAACTTACGGAAAACAGCAATTTTGGAATTAAGATTGTAGGTCTTGAACCAATTTGCTTCAGTGCATTGCCTTATTTGGATGAAGATCTGGATCCGGGTCTGACTAAAAAAAGACAGCATCCGGCAGATCTCAATGAAAGAGATTTCATCAATTTACATATTGATTTAAAACAAAGAGGATTAGGTGGAGATAATAGTTGGGGCGCATTACCTCATAAGCAGTATAGGCTGACTCAAAAACAATATGCCTATGGTTTTATCATTCAGCCGGTGATTAAGTAACTTATAGTTCAAAAGAGGTACAGAGATATTAAGGAAATATGGGTAATATTTGAAGGCCTATAAAAAATTTATTTATATGTTATCAAGAAGAAGGTTTTTAAGATCAGCCGCTATTGGCTCACTGATGCTAAAAAGTACACATGTGTTTGCTTCCGGGTATTTGCGGAACAGACGTAAATTGAACGCTCCACTTGTGGTCTCAACCTGGGATTTTGGTCAGGCAGCCAACAGGGGTGCCTGGGAAGTGCTTGAGAAGGGAGGTAAGTCTATTGATGCGGTAGAATGTGGGGTCAAAATTCCGGAGGCGGATCCGGAAAATCAGACCATTGGATATGGCGGTCGACCGGACAGAGACGGCTATGTTACATTGGATGCTTGTATCATGGATGAAAATCACAATTGTGGAGCCGTAATGTGTCTGCCTGAAATACTCCATCCTATATCTGTAGCAAGACTCGTTATGGAAAAGACCCCTCATATTGCGCTCAGTGGCGAAGGTGCTTTGCAGTTTGCATTAGCGAATGGTTTTGAAAGAATCGACCTACTTACGGATAAGAGCCGGAAGGAATGGAAGGAGTGGTTGAAAACATCCAATTATCATCCGGAAAAAAATATTGAAAATAAGGTTTATAACAAAGCTAATGACCCAATGCCAGGTGGTATTGAGAATCATGATACCATAGGCTTGATGGCAATGGACGTAAAGGGTGATCTGAGCGGAGCCTGTACAACGAGTGGGTTGGCCTATAAAATGCATGGCAGAGTTGGGGATTCCCCTATAATTGGTGCTGGTTTGTATGTGGACAACGAAGTTGGTGCAGCAACGTCCTCAGGTGTAGGCGAGGAGGTGATGCGGATCGTTGGATCTCATCTTATTGTTGAATTGATGAGAACTGGCGTGAAACCAGAACTTGCATGCAAAAAAGCGGTAGAACGTATTATAAAAATTAATCCAGAAAAAGCCAAGAATATACAGGTGGGATTTGTTGCTATAAATATTGGTGGGGAGTACGGCGCATACAGCTTGCAACCGGGATTTACCTTTGCCGTTAAAAACAACGTACTAGACAAGGTTTTTAAAGCAAATAGTTATTATAAATAAATTAAAATATAAGATAATATCATGAGGAAGGAACCAGTACTTGAAGTATGTGCATTTCATATAGATTCCTGTCTGATAGCAGAAAAGGAGGGTGCATTTAGAGTGGAATTATGTGATAATCCTATTGAGGGTGGGACAACCCCCAGCTATGGTACGATCAAGCGGGTGAGGGATCGTATCTCCATACAGCTTTTCCCGATACTCAGGCCAAGGTCGGGCAATTATTACTACTCAGCGGAAGAATTTGAAATTTTGAAAAGCGATATTCAGATGTGCAAAGAATTGCATTGTGACGGGATCTCTGTGGGCGTCCAGACAGTGCATGGACAAATAGACAAAGACCGGCTTAATCGGATCATGGACTGGGCAGGTCCAATGGGCGTTACTGTTAACCGGGTATTTGACTGCGCCCCGGATCCTTTTCAGGCATTGGAAGATATTATCGAATGCGGATGTCAGCGGATCCTCACATCCGGACAAAAATCTGCGGCGCCCGATGCCGCAGATTTGCTGGCCAGACTTGTAAGAGAGGCCGGTGGCAGGATTAGTATCATGCCCGGTGCGGGTATAAATGCAACGAATATTGCGGCCTTGCGCCATACTAGCCGGGCAAATGAATTCCATGCCTCAGCCAGGAAGGTTTTACCCAATCCACTTACTTATGTCAATAAAGCGGTAAATGATTATGGACATGTATATGTGGCGGATGCGGTGGAAGTCAGAGCGATGGTTGAAGCACTCCAAAAGCCTAGTCCGGCTTCTGTCCGCGGGTGAATACCTATTGATTGATTTATCGTTTCATCTGTCACAAATATTATCTTCCTCTGACCTTATGGTTGTATCCCTGAATCCTGAAAGTTTAGGATATTATACGGGCAGCATGGCGGACATGGTTAAGTATCCAAAAGAATCAGGTACGATCATTGGACGTTCAACCAATATAAACTGACTTAATATTGACGAATTCGTAAATTCCATGTTGACCTAATTCCCGGCCATAACCTGACTGATTGATGCCGCCAAATGGAAGCCTGGGATCTGATTTGACAAAAGCGTTGACAAAGCATGCACCGGCCTGCAATGATTCCCGTGCAATTTTCTCGCCCCTTGCCCGGTCTTTTGTAAATATAGCCGCACCCAAGCCAAAAGACGTGTCGTTTGCGATGCGGACCGCCTCCTTTGTGTCCTTTGCGGTTATTATTGATGCGACCGGTCCAAATATTTCCTCGCTATAAGCTCCCATTTGTTTTTTGATACCTGTGAGAATCGTGGGTGCATAAAAAGCGTTGTTTTTTGCGTCTTTGGGTAACCGGCCTCCGAGGATAAGTCTGGCACCGGCCCTGATGTTTTGCTGTACCTGTCTATGTAATTCATTCCTAAGGTCGATTCTAGCCATTGGCCCGAGGTCCGACCCGGCGTCATATGGATCTCCTGCTATTTTGGCCGACATTTTTTCTTTGAATATTTCTGTAAAGGATTTTTCAATTTCCCTGACCAGGATAAACCGCTTGGCCGCTATGCAGCTTTGGCCGTTATTAATCAACCGGCTGTTTGCACAAATAGTCGCCGCTTCCTCCAGGTCTGCATCCTCAAGAACAATGTAAGGATCGCTGCCTCCAAGTTCCAGAACGGTCTTTTTGATGAGGCCGGCCGCTTGTGCGGCGACTTTTTGCCCCGCTTCAGTACTACCGGTAAGGGTTACCGCTTTAACAAGCGGGTTCGCAATTACCTGGCTTACCTGTTTACTCCCTATAAGCAGATTTTGGAAAACACCCTTTGGGAAACCGGCTTTCACCATGACGGCTTCGATGGCTTTACCGCACCCGGGAACATTAGAGGCGTGTTTCAAAATGCCACAATTGCCAGCCATGATAGATGGAGCAATAAATCTGAAAACCTGCCAAAACGGGAAGTTCCAGGGCATAACAGCAAGTACAACACCAATTGGCTGATAGCTGACATAACTCTTATATGCATCCGTTTTTACCATTCTATCCTCTAGGAAGGTGGCTGCATTTTCTGCATAATAGTCACAGGCCAGGGCGCATTTTTCAATTTCTGCTATACCTTCTTTTAATGGTTTGCCCATTTCTTTTGCCATCAACGCGGCCAATGCTTCTTTTTGCGTTCCCAGAACACTCCCTGCCTTACGCATGAGTTCACTTCTTTGTTTAAAGGAAGTTTCTTTCCAGTTGAACCATGCTTTATGAGCGATTTTTATTTTCTTTTCGACTAATGCCGGACTGTCCTCAGTATATGTTTTAATGGGTTGGCCATTAAATGGATTGATTGATTGTATGTGCATGATGTAAAAGAATTTAATTGTTTAAGGAAGAAACTGAT
Organism: Arachidicoccus sp.; assembly: GCA_035497555.1. Taxonomy (GTDB): domain Bacteria; phylum Bacteroidota; class Bacteroidia; order Chitinophagales; family Chitinophagaceae; genus Arachidicoccus. Next base: position 14,499 of record DATJDF010000342.1, read on the forward strand.
CCTTTATTTTGATGGAATTGTTACCTGTCACAAAGTTAACGGCTTCTAATGGGAATATAAAGCGTGGCTATCTGCAGGACTGTTAATATAAATAATAGGATTCGCTGCCGTAAACCAGCTATTGCGTTATGTTCTTAATTACTGAAAAAGGCGGGAATGAACCGTGAGCATTGATTATACTCACCGCCTCACAGTCGAATACTTTTGAGATTAGAAAAAATATAATCAATGGCACAGATCACCTGGAAAATGAAGAAGTATTATGAATTGGTAAGTTTCCGAAATTTATTTGTAACTTACAGAATATCAATTATCCATCTGATCCAAAGTAGAAAAAGTACCCATGCAGTTTTTACTATTTACCTTCCTTTTGAATCTTTTTGTACCGCTTACACGAAAAGATACGATTAACAAGAAGCATATAACCCACAAAATGGATACGATTCGTATCACCTGTGTTTTTAGAACCTCGCATACGCCGGATCAATTGCCTTTCGTACCATTTGTAAGTTCGTGGGGAAAAGATTTTCAGAATCATTTATACCTGCCGGATGATCTGGATGGGAATAAGGCACTCAATATGACGAGGAAAAGAGTGGACGACAGTACCTGGCTGTTGCAGTTTCAAGTTCCTGCTGTTGCGGCTTCGGTTTATCAGCCCTATAAACTATGCGGGTTATTCGGTGCCTCTATATCGGTTTTTATTCACAAAAATAACAAGGGCAATAACTATAAAATATATATGGATACGCTGTATGAGGCCTTTTCTAAATATAAGGTTACCGCTGCCTCAGTCAGTAAATTTTCTTTTGGGATAGATTTAGAAAGCTGCGGTAATTTTCCGTCTTCAACGGATACGGCGCAGATTGCTATAAATGTTCATAAGGCAACCACAGAATTTATAAATTTGAGAAAAAAATATGGCAAGCTGATCAGTGCTGATGAAGCTTTTAGGAAATTTGTGGATATGGAGATTTTGTGGAAGGCATATAATATATGCCGAAGTCCATATCGTAACACAACTTCTGGGAAAAATTACCTGGATTCGCTGAAGGCGGTTTTTTGCCGGGAGGTCAAAGACGGGCCAGTTATGTATTCAAGGGCGTCAACTCTGCTGGGCACCTATTGGCTCGGTGCGGGCATAGAAGACTGGAACAATATAGATAGCTTACTCTATGCAGTAAAATTCAGGGAAGACCAGGTCCCAAAAGGATTATACAGCGCGTTTTTGATCGAAGACTTTTTTGCGAGTTACGTTCGTAATGAGGCATTAGAAAATATTGTGGTCAACAAACTGTATGCATATTCGGTGGCGCGCATAAAGGATCCCTATCTTATCTGGTCACTGAACGAATCCCGACAGGAGTATATAAATAAGCATCAAGCCCTGGCAAGTAAATTATCTGGAAATGCTGCGCTAGTGACGAGTAATGGAGATGAACTGACCCTGGAACGCTTATTTGATCTTCTAAAGAAAACGGGGAAAAGAAAAGTCGTTCTTGATTTCTGGGCCAGTTGGTGCGGCCCATGTAAACAGGAGATAGCAGCATCAGGCTCCTTTTTGGACAGCATTAAAAGGGAGCATTCAGATTTTGACTATATCTATCTCAATATTGATGTTCCGGAAAAATACAAATTAGCGAATCAATTTGCGAAGGAAAAACATTTTGCGGGGAATAATTATTTTTTAAAGGGGGCCAATCAAGCAGAACTTTTTAAGTACTTCAGAATTACTGAGATACCTTATCACCTGGTTATCGATTTGCATTCGAAAAAATTTGCTGACATAATTGGCCCGCAGCGGCAAACGGAATTCGGGAAGGCAATAGAGCCTTATCTAGCGGATGACAGTTTGTTAAAATAATCAGTGCTGTGCTTCTACTCACCCAGGCCTTAGCCTTTAGAGCTCCGGGATTCTGTATCCAACAAGTCCATTGGAATGACATCCCATCGGCTCTTTTTGGCCTGAAATCTACTCCGCCAGATTTCCTGACTCTCCCTTTTTTGGTAGATCCGGAGATCCTGCTTCTTGATTCCAGGCATTTCCAGATAAGGAGGCTACTGCCTGTTTTACGCAAACGAATGTGTAGAATTGTGCCGAAATTGAACTTTTAATCCCGCTTCTATTTTATTTTTACAGCAATTGCGGCCTCCCATGAGGCCTGTAGGTTTTATTTTCACACCTTCTATACTCCAAAACATGATTGGTCTAAAGCATAAATATTTATTGTCAATCGTATTATTACCAGCGATAATGCTGCAGTGTATGTGCTTTCACGCTGCAGGTCAATCTGACCGGGCAAAGCCAGCGCTGTCAACCAAAATAAGCGCTGTCGTACAAATTAATCCTACCACAGTACAATTGGTCTTCACGGATAACCATCGGTTGAGCATTGATTTTTATGGAGAAAATATATTCCGTGCATTTGAGGATACTTCGGGAGGCATTATCCGGGATCCGGCGGCTACGCCACCGGC
>DATJDF010000343.1:0-3028 GCA_035497555.1 Arachidicoccus sp.
TAGCCCGTTGGTTTTTCAAACATTATGAGGAAAGTGTCTCCCAATATATTTTTGTGCTGGCTATGGTTTTCCTGGGTGGCTTCCTGGCTGAACTAGCCGGTATTGAAGCTATCGTGGGTGCATTTTTAACAGGCCTGGCCCTGAACCGGTTTATTCCACATAATTCTGCCCTGATGAACAGGATTGGCTTTGTCGGCAATGCAATCTTTATTCCATTTTTTCTGGTGGGAGTTGGTATGCTGGTAGATATCCGTGTATTATTTAAAAATATGGAGAGCTTGAAAGTCGGTGCGGTTATGATTGCAGTGGTGGTGATTGGTAAGGTAGGTGCAGCCTGGTTAACCCAAAAATCCTTTAAGTTAAGCGGCGACCAGCGGCGCATTATTTCCGGGCTAAGCATGGCCCAGGCTGCCGCTACACTGGCTGCAGTACTCGTGGGTTATAATGTAATTCTCGGCGAAGCACCCGACGGAACACCTATTCGGTTGCTCAATGAGGATATTCTGAATGGCAGCATCCTGACGATTCTTGTTACCTGTACGATCAGCTCTTTAATTGTAGAGAAAGCCTCCAAAAGAATTGCCGACGCAGAACTTACAGCGACTGCATCTGAAGCAGAAACAGAAAAAGACAAAGTGCTTATCTGTATTGATGAACCGGATACCGTCAGTGACCTGGTCGATTTGGCACTGATGATCAATACCCGTAAAGAGGCACCGGATCGTTTCGCCCTCCATGTAGTAGAAGAATTAGATGACGACGAAACCAAGCGCAAAGAATCGGAAAAAATGATGAAAATCGCACTTGAACAGGCAGCGGGATCTGATATAGAAATCACACCGATTATCCGTTATGATCAAAATGTCTCTAAAGGCATTTTATATACCATTAAAGAGCATTTAATTACTGATATAATTGTGGGGGTTACCCAGTCTGGAAGCAAAAAAAACAAAATCGGTCTCACCACTGACCAGATTCTCCTGCACACCGAACAGACACTTTATGTACACCATTCGGTACAGCCCTTCAATACGCTTAGCCGTATTTTCGTCGTGGTGAACAAACATGCGGAATCTGAAGCAGGGTTTAATCACTGGGTGGATAAAGTACTCACCATTGCCAAAGAAAGTGGACTTCCGCTCTTGATCTATTGTAATGCACCTATTCAGGCCGCGATTAACAAAATGAACGCAGCAGCCAGCAAACCGCTTTCACTTCAGTTTCAGGATTGGGATGACTGGGATGACTTTCTAATCCTTACCAGGGAATTACAGCAAAATGATCTTTTTATCGCCGTCATTTCAAGAAAAGGCTACAGTTCCTATCATCAGAAACTGGAAAAAACCTCTTATTATCTTAACAAATACTTCGGCAAATACAGTTATATTCTCCTATATCCAGAACAGAAATTTAACTATTCAAAACTCAACGACCTGCACCAGGAAGAAGGAACGATTCTGGATGTCTTTACAGAGGGACGAAAAGTGGCGGAAAAAACGGGCAATCTGATTGGTAATCTGTTTAGAAAAGAGGGTAACCGGTCTCCTTCTGACAACATGCCTCCTGAGGAATCCCCGGCAAAGGACAAGTCCGAACAATAATTAGAAGTTGTACTGTGGCGGTCGAGACCGTAAAATCCGGTATTCAAATAACGAATAATTGGAGCATAAGCCATTTATCATGTGGCTAAATGTCTTATTTTTGACCGGCGGTCTCCATCATCAAACCTGAATCCAGCACAGTTCATGAATCCCCAGCGCAACACTTTTATTTTCCCGGAGATGAATTTCTCACGGCTTTCTAGAAGAGATATTATTAAAAATTGTCCCGGGCTGCTTCAAAACGGTGCACAAAACAACTTTGTTACGCAGCCGGACCAGATTGAAGTGAATGCGGGCGTTTTTCTGAGTCCAGATGCCCATGAAAAGTTCCCGGCTGTCAGTGTCATCCAGTCAGCGGATCATATTGCAGTTGTTTGTAGTTGCATTAATGAAGCCGGGGATGGAAACGGGAAATTGTGCTTACACCAGGCAGCCACGCTTCTGAGCATTTTAGACAATAGACGGCTACTGATATTTTTTGATAAGCATCTTCGTTATCAGAAGCTTTTACCGGAGGCCACTGAATATGGCCTGGAAAAAGAAGCCGAGCTGGACGATTACTTTCAACTCATTTATGGACCGGAGGGAATAAGCGTCCGGCCTAAGAAGCATGAAATTATCCCCATTGAAATAGAAAAGCTTCGCCAAGAGTTGCTGCCAGCGGACACTCAAAGTAAGTCTGCAAATACACTTGCCGGGGAGAAAATTCAATTTATTGCCATCCGGCGACACCGCTTTTATAAACATCTCTATATTGATCTGATGGAAGCAGCGATCAGTGCGACCGGTAAAATAAAATCCCCCTTAGTCCGCTTGGAACCAGCGGAATTAATCTGGGCAGCTAAAACGACTGATACAGTAAAGTTTTATGCAGCCCTCCAAAGGTTTCAGCAAAATACGCCCGGAAAGCGGAGTCAGGCTGATTGGAGCGCTCTGAAAATAATTACGGCCAACCCATTAAAATTGCCCGTTTATTACCAGAAAGAAGGTCATGAAAAGAAAGTAAAAAATGACTTGATAACAGTGGCGAGTCTGGCACCCATAAGTATCGCAATACTTGACGCAGAGGTAACGATCGTAGTGGACAGGCGACTCCCCTTTTATGTTATCAGCGGGGAGTTTATACATAACGGGGTTATCCACCGTTTTGATACATTAAAAATTCAGTATGACAGTTTTTTTCGCCTAGATGATCAGCTGCTTTTGATTCAACCACCGGGATTGCTATCTGTCATTGAGTTTTTCAGAAAAACATCTCCGAAGGCTGAAATCTGGGTACACAACTCCAGATATGACCATTTTCGTAGCCAGGTGTTAGCAGAAATGGAAGAGCAGTTTAGCGTGCGTTACACCTATACATCACCAGCAACGCCGTTGCAGATAAGGGAACGCGCAGATGAGGGGCAACCTGAACGGCTGATTTATCT
>DATJDF010000344.1:0-5402 GCA_035497555.1 Arachidicoccus sp.
GAGGAGGTTCAGATTATTTTATCCGAAGTCATCGAGCATAATTCCATTGAAGAGGCAATGCAGCTCATATTAAAAGCGATGTACCAGCCTTTTACTAAAATCATAATTACCACGCCTAATGCCGCGTTCAATCAGTTCTATTTTGATAGTGAAGGATTCAGAAATGATGACCATCAGTTTGAATTCGAACCGGGCCAGTTGGTTGCACTTATCAATAGTTGTCTGTTTAGATATGCAAAAACAGCGCAGTCAGCATCGCGGCCCGCAACTGCTACGTTCCAGCAGATCGGTGATAATTTAAACGGCCACCAACCCATACTCGTTGCCATCATACATCAATTAAATGAACCATCATGTTAGAAAATAAAACAGCTCAGCAGGAACTAAAAAAAATCAATTCACGTATAGAATGGTTTTGCCTTAACAAAATTAATGCGTTTTCGCCAACAATTTCTCCTGCTCCTAAATCGGTAGAGCGTGATGAAATTGAGAGTATCTATGAAGGCGTCCGGTATTATGTATCCAGGGGCGTTAGAGATTTGGTATTCCAACGAAAATATATGGGCTCCTATTGCGATATTTACCTAAACCAAAACCTGGGCTCTTCCTATTTTGTTTCCAGAAATGGGCACCGAATAGATCATTTAGATCTAAAGGAAGCATTTGCGGCCTGCCAACAGCTGCACCAGGGTTTGGATTGGTCCACAGCCGAGTGGTATATAATTCAATCTGAAATGCTTCCCTGGCATGCCTTGGGAGGCGGCCTTATAGAGAATCAGTTTAAAGGTTATTATGATGCACACAACCAACATCTATCCTATTTGGAAACCTCCGGTTTATATGGCAAAATAGCCCAGGTCACCGAAACAGAAAGCTTTCAAAATTTTCAAAATGACCAGGAAAAATTATCCGACCGGGATTTCAAGAAAAAATATCCACCGCATATAATCCGGCAGTATGAGGCATTGCAGGCATTCCCCATTCATGACCGAAAATTGTATAGGCAGGGGCTGGATATTTACGAAACACAGATTGGTCATTATGGCAGCCCGGCACCATTGGCCTTTAAGCCTTTCAATATCCTTAAAATCATTCACCAAAATGGAACGGAATCAATAGTCAATGACAACCACAGTTATGCCATGGTGAATAAGGATGAATTTAAAGCCCTTCACTTTGAAAATCTTGAAGCTGTCGGGAACCAAATTCATGAAATAGAATTATGGTTCCGCTCGCTGAGTGCAGCAATGGAAGAAGGGATTGTCATCAAACCAAAAACAGCTTTTTTACCTGGTTTACCACCTGCGCTCAAAGTGCGTAATAATAATTACCTGACCATGATTTACGGTGTACATTTTTTGGCACAATTTGATCAGCAGATGCGTAACAGGAAAATCAAAAAAAAGCTGGAATGTTCTATATCCGATTGGCAGCTTAACCAACAATTACTCGCTATTCCTTATAGTGAACTGAACAAGGAAAATTATTATCTAAAAAACCTGGTCTATGACCGTATTATGGGGGAATTTGCTGCAGCACAGCTGGACCAAAGGCTGTAATAGGGCATACGACTAATTTTAACGTCCCCGTAAAGGGTATTAAAAAATAGAAAAATGAAAAAGAAACCGCAATTACTCATATTGATTGGTGCTCCGGGAAGTGGAAAAACAACCTTCGCTAAATATCATATCCGTACCCATGCCAACTGGGTTCGGTTTTCAAGAGATGAATATCGAAAAATGCAGTTCAGCCAGGGTAATTTGCCTCCGGAAGGTGAAATACGGCTGACAAAGATGCTGCTAGTAAGTATCGAGAAATTACTCCTCGATCATACAAATGTAATACTGGACGCCACTCATACTAAAAAGGATTATTTAGATACATATATCCGCCATTTCAGGCATCTGGCGGATATTCACTTCCGTCTTTTTGAACATCCGCAATCCGTACTGGAGGCAAGATGTAAAGCGCGGGAGGCGATCTCAGGCCGGATTGTTTCAAGCTCACTAATCAATAGACATCTGGCTGATTTAGCGCAATTAAAAACAGTATTTGATTTCCAGTCTATTGCCTGTCAGCCAAAGGAACTCTTCCAGGCGCAACAGGACATTCGCTTGCCCAAAGCGGTTATTTGTGACTTAGATGGGACGCTTGCCCTTATTGGCAATAGAGATCCTTATGACGGGTCGGATTGCCTGAAAGATACGGTCAACCCGGCGGTCGCCACGACAATTCGGGTTTTTAGCAAAGCGGGTTTTAAATTGCTTTTAGTTTCGGGCAGATCAACACGCTACCGGGATCAGACGATCTGTTTTCTGGAGAAAAATGAACTGCCTTATGACGAACTCTTCATGCGGTCCGCAAACGATAACCGGAAGGACCGGGAAGTCAAAAAGGAAATTTTTAAAAAGCAGATTGAACACAAATATTATATAGAAATGATACTGGATGACAGGGATCAGGTGGTCAATATGTGGCGGCAGGAACTTGAGCTTACCTGTTTCCAGGTGAATTATGGAAACTTCTGAGCAGGGGTCGGGGCGAGGAAAATTGTACTGAAAAATTATTCTGACAAGTTAAATGGTTGTACTTACAATGCTTAATCAGCAATTTCAGATATTACTTATACCTGCTTTTACGCACTTTGGGCTTGGCTGCATAATCTTCCAGCTCTTTAGTAGATTCCGGTGCCGGGGAGCTGACGATGGACTTTGCTGCCTGAAAGAGTACGAAATAACCGACCAGGCAGGCCAGCAGCTCCTTCCAGGTGATCCAGTATCCCCACCAGCTATAAATAGCGGCAGCTCCCGGATTGGCATTTTCATAGATAACTGTTTCTTGCTCGCCTTCTGTAAAAGAACGGAAAAGATAATCAGCCCTAACGCTGTAATGGGCATGTCCATCCAGGCTAAAATCAGCAAAGGGTTTTAATTTACCGCTGGCACTGTCTGACTTATAATGGATGGTTGCCATCGTTTGCAAGCCGTCGAAAAAATCGGGGCGGCGGCTAAATGGGATATAAAGCGCAAAAACCACAATAAAGATCAAAAAGAGGGATTTATTCACCTTCGACAGGTTTAGCAATGTACCTCCATTCTAATGCACGGGACAATAGAATGGGGGTACATTGTTTAAGAAATCATGTTTACATGAACCCGAGCTCCAACTTTGCTTCCTCACTCATCATCTCCTTATCCCAGGCCGGGTCAAATGTAAGTTGGATATGTGCATCTGTTACACCCTGGATCGCCTTTATTTTCTCCTGTACTTCCAGTACAATATCGCCTGCCACCGGGCAATTGGGTGCCGTAAGCGTCATCGTAATGAAGACGATATTATCATCCTTTACTTCGATCTTATATACGAGGCCGAGTTCCATAATATTACAGGGGATTTCCGGATCATAAATACCTCGAAGGGTATCCTCAATCTGGTCGCGGAGATTAATTTCGTTTGACATAAGTATATATTTTATGTTATTTTATTTTAATTGTTTGAACTATTATTCAGGCTGTCAAAAGCAATCGCATAATGCTTGATTTGTTTTAACATAGAAAGAAGTCCATTGGACCTTGTAGGAGATAAATGACTTTTTAAGCCGATATCATCTACAAAATGGAGCTGGCTGTCTATTATCTCTTTGGGTGTATGCCCTGAAAGGACCTTGACCACCATGGCTACCAGCCCTTTGGTAATCAAAGCATCACTGTCCGCAGTAAAGAAAAGCCGGTCATCCTTGTAATCGGCATATAGCCACACCTGCGACTGACATCCCTTAATGAGATTTTCTTCGAGTTTGTATTTAGGATCAATTAAAGGCAGCTCCTTGCCCAGCTGGATAATCATTTCATACTTATCCATCCAGTCGGTCAGGAATTCAAATTCCGATATAATGTCCTGTTGTGCTTCTTCTATGGTCATTTTGCTTGTTTCCATTTTCCTTCACTCTGTATACTTATAATAATATTTTTGCCGCCCGCTGCAAACCTTTTACTAAACTGTCAACTTCTTCCCGGGTATTATAGAAGGCAAATGAGGCGCGGACTGTACCCGGAATTCCAAATATGTCCATTACCGGCTGACAGCAATGGTGCCCGGTTCTGACGGCAATACCCTGCTTGTCCAAAATTTCTCCTGTATCAAAGGGATGTGCCGATCCCAGCAGAAAGGAGATAACGCCGGAACGTTTTTTCGCCTGACCGATGAAACGAATTCCAGGGATCTTTTCTAATTGCCGGAGCGCATATTCCATTAACACCGCTTCCGTAGCCTGAATACGATCAATACCTATTTTCTCTACATATTCTATAGCATCACCGAGCACAATCGCCCCCGAAATATCTGGCGTACCCGCCTCAAATTTAAAAGGCAATTCATTGTAAACCGTTTTTTCCAAAGTAACCGTTTTTATCATATCACCCCCGCCCTGGTAAGGTGGCAACTTATTTAGCCATTCTTCTTTTCCATATAATACACCCACTCCTGTTGGACCGTAAATTTTATGTCCGGAGAATACCAGGAAGTCAACGTCCAGATCCTGAACGGAGACCGGCATATGCTGCACCGCCTGCGCAGCATCAAGTAATACCGGAATCTGATGTGCATGGGCCCTGGCTATAATTTCTTTTACCGGGTTTACGGTAGCCAGTGCATTAGATACGTATGTAATAGCCATAATTTTAACCGTATCATCCAATAGCTCATCCATCTTTACCAGATCCAATTCCCCCTGTTCATTAAAAGGAATCACTTTTAGTGTCGCCTTTTTCTCCTCACAGATCATCTGCCAGGGGACAATATTAGAATGATGCTCCATCGCTGATATCATCACACTGTCGCCTTCATGTAAAAAGGCCTTTCCAAAAGAACTTGCCACCAGATTAATCCCATCTGTGGTGCCTTTGGTAAATATAATTTCTCTGTCATGCGCAGCATCAATAAACCGGGCAATCGTCTTTCTGGCAACTTCATAGGCATCTGTGGCCTCTTGGCTTAACAGATGTACACCCCGGTGAACATTGCTATTGTATTCGGAATAATACTGCCTGAGTTTCTCCAACACTATATTCGGTTTTTGTGTTGTCGCAGCATTATCCAGATAGATCAGGGGTAAGCCATATACTTTCTGGCTTAATATGGGAAAATCCTTACGGAGATCATTTATTTCAGTAGTCGTCAAAATAGTAGACATCTTAATCATTCAAATGGTGAAAAAATCTATGAACAAAGGTAAAACAAAAAAGATGGAACAATTGTCATGGAAAAGTCTGATTCGTCCTGATTCAGCTAATCAATGTAAGTAAAATACTGCAAGAGCCGGGTAGACAGATGTCCCCGGCTCTTGAATCACTCTTTTCCAGTTCCGGAAGTTCCTGAACTAAATATGTGCTGCGGCGATTGTC
>DATJDF010000345.1:0-3996 GCA_035497555.1 Arachidicoccus sp.
GGAGAGGCCACAATAAGGGGTACGCGGAATCCTAAACCTATCGGACCGCCGCGGGCCTCCCTTTTGGGGATTCCCTGATCCAGTTCATCTTTCAAATGTATATACTCCGTACTGGTATCTATAGAAGAGGAGCATTTACCCGATGCTGGATTGAGTGGATCAGGCGCAACGAAGGGAGGTACATGGTCAAAGTAGCCATCATTTTCATCATAGGTCATGATAAAAATTGTCTTTTTCCATACTTCCGGGTTTTTGGTCAATATGTCCAGTACTTCAGACACATATAATAGCCCATACCAAGGTGCACTTGGATGGTCTGAAAAATTCTGAGCGGCTGAGAGCCAGGAAACAGTGGGGAGTTTCCCATTATCCACATCGCTTCTGAACTGATGAAGTACATCCCCTTTGGGCACTAATACGGTTCTGTCCTGCCCTTTGTCTGTATAATTCAGAGGCCCGATTTTGTGATAGTCCGGATCTCCCTGATTCGTGGTAAAAGCACTATTATACAACTGTTTTTCTATTTTGGAAAGCTTCTCAAAATTTTCAGGTGTATAATATTTCAGCTCCTGCTCCGCTGTTCGTAATACTTCCTTTTTTTTGTCTAAAGCAGCGCGCAGCTGCGCTGATTTTTTATCTGAACTCTGTTGAAGTTTAGTTTCCAGTTCCTTGATTTCTGCAGGAAGTTTTTCTAACTGTTTTTTTAGACTATCTGTATAACGGGAAGCGAATTTCACATGATAATTCGTGAACCATTCCAATGGATTACAACCAAAATTGGCCAGCCATGCCCTTTCATCACCTGTAAACCCACCACCTGTATCGATATCATTTTGATAAAACTTCCAGGAGATATTGTTCTTCGTAAGCCGCTCCGGGAAGGTGTCATACTTTAAATGTTCGATCCGCCAGTTACCTAAATTTCTGATATAAGCATTAGAGGCAGCATTTTGTTTTTCCCGCACGGCACCGGTCCAAAAGAAAAGGCGGTTGGGATTGGTACTGGTCATAGCTGAACAGAAATGCTGGTCACAAATGGTAAACGCATCAGCCAGCGCATAGTTAAAGGGAATGTCTTCACGTGTATAATGACCAAGCGTCATCGGAATATTGGCATACTTCTTATCACGGGACTGTTTAGCGATCAACCAATTGTCGAACCTGCCATCGTTATAAGCATCCACCTGGCTGGAACGGGAATGCGGTGTCGACCCCATCCAGGTGATTTTTGTATCCTGTATGTCAAAGCGGAAAGGTGCATAAGTCTGGCCCAATGCGTTAGTCTGTAACCACACTTTATTTTTATCTGGTAGGGTTATTGCCCTAGGGTCGTTAAAACCCCGCACGCCCTGTAAAGTACCAAAACAGTGGTCAAAGCCTCGATTTTCCTGCATTAGGATGACAACATGTTCTGCATCCATAAAGGTACTTCCCGGATTCGGATTTATCGCAAGTGCCTTTTGAATAGAGGCAGGTAATATTTTTGAGATTCCCACTGCTCCTGAAAGCAAGGCACCCTTTTTAAGAAATTCTCTTCTTGTATCCATCTTTATTTAATTTACAAATGAGATAATAAAATCTAATGCACCCTCGGATCATATAACTGCGGCATCCACACCTGAAAAGAAGAAGGTGAATGCCCATTGCCCGCTGAGGCGTAATCACATAACGCAACAGACAGGAGTTGCGGTGTTTCAGGGGCGTCTTTATAGAATTCGGGAGCAAAGGATGCTACTTTTTCAACCCAGACGTTATCAGTAGCAGCAATTTGATCTGATGATCTCTCTATAGTCTTTAATGCTATAAATCCATCCTTGTCCTGCACCGGAGTGACAGTGACCCCTAATCCGACCTCACTTAGCCTGGTATCCCGGCACAGAACGATGGGTCCGCTTTGGATAGCAGAATAGATATGCGTTTTCCCCTGTTCAATCAGACGTCCTCGCATATCAAAGCAGAGCGATAGTTCATCGTGTGTAGACCAGATCTTCTTTATTTCTTTATACGCTCCTGCTGTTACTTCTATTTTTTCCCCATTTAACAACAAAGTTGTTTTGAGGCTCCATTCGGGGATCCTGATACTTATTGTCATCGCTTCCGGAATTGCTATTTTCAGATTCAATTTTATTTTCCCGGAAACTGGATAATCTGTTTTCTGCACGAGCGTTACTTCCTTGCCGGAAGGCGTAGTTGACTTAAAAGAACCTTCCACAAAGAAATTAACAAAAATCCCATCACTACTTGACATTACAGCCGTAAAGGGCAATGTAAACTGACCACGTGGCCCGTTGGCTTCACAGCAATTCAGTGTCATACCACACTGCCCACTGCCAGGAAGGCGAGCTCCATTCAGTGGTGTATATTTTGCCCAGACCGCGCCATCAGCACTTAATGCCGCCAGTAAAGCATTATAATAGGAACGTTCTATCTCATGGGCATACTTCGCTTTTCCCGTCAGACGGAGTAATTCCTGGCTGAACTTTATCCAGGTGACAGTCACGCAGGTTTCCTGGTAATGCATGACGGGAGAAGTCTGATGCTTTGCTCCACCAAACCACATTTCATAAGAAGCACCGGAACCTGCAAGGTTAATTTCCGTACTCCTGATATTGTCCCAAGTATTCACCACAGCTTCCAGATAGGATTTTTTACCTGTTACCCGGTAAAGCTCAATAAGGCCTTCATAACAGGACATCATCTCATAGGCCTTTTGCCCTTGCTCCCAGCTATACCAGTTCTTTGCCGTTGGCAGAGGGAAGCGTTCACCTACATTCAGTTTTGATTTGCTTATGAGCCCCGGACCTTCCGGTGTCTCCCATTGCCCGACGATATCTTCTGCAAATTGGAGGTACTTTTGGTCAAGCGTGTTATTATATAATCGCACAACGCCCCCCAGAATGGAGGAAGAGGGCATTCCTCTGTAGTTTCCCTTATTGACAATCTTGCCGCCAGCCTCCGTCAGTTCTTTCATTAAATGGTTGACCAGCGCGACAGCTGATTTTAAGCTTGCCGGGTCACCGGTGAGTTCGAAATAATCCAATAATCCCAATAGACAATATTTTCTACCCCAAATATCCCACTGCTGCAGATGATTTTCCGGTCGGTAATTTCCGATATATCCGTCGGGCGTCTGGGTGGCAATCAGTTCTTTGACAGCCCTGTCCAATATTTTCTTCTTTTCAGGATCCGGTCGGTACTTATAGGCTAGTATAGCAGAGGTAAACCATTTGCCCCAAAATTCAGTTTGCCATAAACGCGTTTCCGTTCTGTGTTTGAATGGTTCAATTAATTCATCGACATTTTGAGCAAACACCCTGTTTTGACTAGACAGGTCAAGTTTGCGGCCAATCATTCCCTGGATGCTTGCACTGTCTGCTGATTTTAGGACATCCTGGACACCCTCAGCCCTACTCTCTGATTCACTAAAAGAATTTTTTCGAATCCAACCCGGCACGAACATGGAACCAGCAGCAATTACAGCATTGTTCTTGATAAATAACCGTCTTGACAGACCTGGATTTGTCATGGGGGATAGATATTTCATCTTCTTGAATAAATGTTTCTTTTAGATAATTTTCAACAAAAAAAAGTAGTAACTCGGGAAAAGATTGGACTTCCTGGCATCAAGATACCCAATTTTTTGCAGAAAAAATCGGCACGATTCCAAAAATAACCGTGACATAATTTTATTTATACCGTAAAAGATTGGAGCATGTTAGGTAAAATCGATTTCCAATCAAGCAGGTAATTATGATAGTTAGTATATTAAATATTATATTACTGTACCAATCACTTTATCGAATGGATTATTATTTATCTGTAACTGCTCTGAAAAATCGCTTTCCTGTTCTATTGAACAGCTATCCATCGTCGCCAGAAGAAAACACCACCCAGCGATAATCATAATATTTAATAATATTAGTCGATACTTAATCAAATACGATATTTATTAGCAAAATATTATCAAAAATTTATTGTTTTCTCTAATTAATATAA
>DATJDF010000346.1:0-5533 GCA_035497555.1 Arachidicoccus sp.
ACCCCTTCCTTGTCCAGGGTGAACATCGTTATCGTAGAATTATCCTGTACCAACTGCCTGTAGTTTTTAAGGGGCATTCCCAATTTCCAGGCAAGATACAGGCGGTTGACACCGTTGTGAGCGACAATCATTATCCGGCCTGCCGGGAATCTTTTAATCGCATCCCTGAAAAAAGCATCCACCCTTTCAATGACCGCCATTGCCGTCTCCCCGGTCCCGCCTGCCGGAAAATTTCCCGGGTCATTCGCCCAGTTCGTCCAGGTGACTGGATCTTCAAGCACAAATTCTTCACGGCGCTTTCCCTCCCACAGGCCAAAATCGACTTCAATTAAACGGGGTTCCTTTGTAACGGCTATGCCGTTACAAGCTATGGTCGCAGTATCGTAAGCCCTTTTTAAAGGCGAAGAGAATACCTGGTCAAAAGATAACCCGGTTAATTGTTTGCCTACCGCCGCTGCCTGCTTTACCCCCAGTTGTGTCAGTTCGATATCGGTCCTTCCGCAATACCGGTTTCCCTCAGCATTCCAGGTGGTTTGACCATGTCGTAGAAAAAAAACTTCGAGCATGTATTGCTTTTTTGATCTTATAATTATTGAATAGTAACCGCTTTAGTCTACTAAAAATATTCAGTTTAGTAAATACCTGACTGAATATAGCTTTTTTCTTCCATGATAGCTACAAATTTCCGGTACCCTTTTTCGTAAGATTTTATCCAGTCAGGATTCGGCTCAAAAATCTTCTCGGGCCGGGTCATAGCCGCTGCTGCTGCAGTCAGATTCATGAAATGGGTCTTTGAAGCTGCCAGGATGGCTGCTCCGACAGCCCCGGTTACATTTTCCATCTTACAGACGGGAAGCTGCAATACTGAACTTCTGATTTGCAGCCACAGGGCATTGTTACTGCCCCCACCTGCTGCATATATCCGGTCGACAGGTTCACCCGACAGCTTTTCAATCATGGTAAATGCCATTTTCTCTAAATAGGCGACCCCTTCCATCCCAGCGGCAAAATAAAGTGCGGACCTGTCTTTTTGATCAGCATCTGCATTTACGGTATATGCTTCTGCCATCAATGAAGGGAAACTAAACCCCCTGGCGCCGGAAGCCAAAAAAGGGAACCTTTCACCCGATTGGCGTAATGGATAGACCATCATGGTCGTAGGTACTAATCCTGCAGCGGCCGCTTCAATCTCTGCAAGTGGCCCAGGAAAATCAGTGGTAATCCAATCCGCTCCGGTATTGCTGGCCCCGCCCGGCATCCAGTAACCTTCTGGATGATGGTGATTATACAGCCGGTCTTCCGGATCTACTATCTGTTGCCTGGTAACGCCTTTAATGACTAAAGTCGTCCCAATGGTGGCATTCCAGTCTCCAGGCCGGACGGCACCGGAAGCGACCTGAGCGGCGCATCCATCCGTCATTCCGGCAGCAACTGCAATTGACGAGCTCGGTTCTGTAGGCAAGCCAATTTGCACTGCTACTTCTGGCAGTAAAGAGCCAATGACGGTACCGGATGGAACAACTTCAGGCAACCAGTCAGGCTGCAGTGCTAAGGTCGAAAAAAGATAATCAGGCCAGAGACCGGCTGCAGGATCATAACCAGATTTTAAGGCATTCGTCTCATCTGTTATATTCCAAACCCCGCTCAACTTGCCATTGATATAATCCGTGGCATGAATCCAATGGGCGATCTTTGGTCGCATCTCCGGGAAAGTTTCCATATACCAGATCATTTTTGAAAGACCGCTGGAGGCATTAAACCCGTTATAACCTTTTGGATGAAACTCCCTGGCCACTGCCCTGATACGTCGCCCCTGGGCTGCTGAACGCGGATCACTGTACATAATGGCAGGATGAAGCGGGGTATGATTTACATCTATGGGTATTACGGTACCAGAGGTAGAAGTCACCGCCAGGGCTGTTATGGGAGTAAGTACTCGCTGCTTTTCAGATTCCTGAAGCACACTGCGTAATCCATTGAGCACAGCTGCCCACCAAATCTCGGGATCCTGCTGCTCCCTGCTCTCTACTGTAAGTTCGAAGCGCTGGGCACTCGTGGCGAGACGCGCTCCCGCATCATCGAGTAGCTCCACCCGGGCGCCCTGGGTTCCTACGTCTATACCGATAAATAATTTTCTGTTTGTCATAATAATTGAAGCTTTATGATTGACAAGGCAAATAGGCATCCTGTAACTTGGACCTGACTGCTCTCCATTGCCTGTAATGGGCGGTGGTCGCTGGTCCGGCCACTGGATCAGCGATCGTACTTTCTGTTGCCGATTCAATATAGCCTATATCTCCCATTGTCTGCGCGCAGATGATCGCCCCGCCGATTACAGAAGCCTGCGTATGGTTGGTCCGCATCCGGATTTCTTTCCCAATCAGGTTAGCGGTGAACTGTCGCAGTATCTTACTTTGCATACCACCACTGCAGCCCCAGACATAATCTTTGGTATAAGGAGTTACACTGCATAGGACATCGTAATTCTCCTTAATACAACAAGCGATATCCCAGAGTGCAGCCCATACAAACTGAGCACGGCTGAGCCCTGATCCTACAGGAACATTGAAAATAAAGCCGCCGGTTGTTAATGGATGTTGTTCCTGGGCCACCAATGAGCCTAATGAAGCGGTAACCGAGGCGGCAATCCGTTCGTCACTACTGGCGGTCGGCGTGGATCTTTGCTTTTCAAGTGCTTGAAGTTCGGCTTCAATAACGCTGTAGGATTCATTTGGATAAAATATATCTTTTAACCGTTGGTAATTGAGTCCTGTTACACCGGCATTGGCTTCCAGTACAAACCGGTCATATTCCACATGCCGGTTGGTCCAGGTCCGAAAATCTTTATCTGTTATAAAATGATCCGTGACCATAACTATGGGCGTTGTCGTTCCGGCGACCAACGCAATATCGCCCAGTGCCGGCTGGGTACTCTTAAGGGCTAACTGCGTGTCTGCACCGCCAACAATAACTGGGGTCGCAGGATCTAAGTTCCAGCGCGATGCAAGTTCTGTGCGCAAAGGTCCTAAAATGGTTCCTGATAAATGTAAGGGTGGCAACAGGGCCGGGTCAATCCGGCAGAGCTTACAAAGCTCCTCGGACCAGCGCTGTTGCCCAACATCATAAAGAAGTGTTTCTGAAGCCTGTGCATGTTCATAACCCAGTACACCGCTTAACTGGTACTGTGCCCAGTCGCTGATACTGATCATGCAGGCCGTTTTTTTAAATATTTCCGGCTTTTCTCTGCGAATACCAATCAATTTAAAAGCAGAGAACAGGGAGCTGGGATACCGACCTGCTTTTCGATAAATGGCCTGCTTTTCGGCCAGGGAAAGTAAATGCTCCGAGCTGCGGCCGCGATGGTCATGGTTGGGCATACCAATCAGCCCGTTACCCTCCTTATCCAATAACACCACCCCTTCCCTTTGACTGGACGCGGTAATGGCCTTTACGCTGTAGGAAGGCGTTGCAGATAGCACTTGTTTTGCTAACACAATAATCTGCTGCC
Organism: Arachidicoccus sp.; assembly: GCA_035497555.1. GTDB lineage: Bacteria > Bacteroidota > Bacteroidia > Chitinophagales > Chitinophagaceae > Arachidicoccus. The sequence continues at coordinate 3,509 of DATJDF010000346.1, forward strand.
AAAGTTCATCAGGATTAAAATGCAGCGCATCCACCTGTACCGGATCTGTAATATAATGGACATCTCCTCTGGCAATCTCCACAACGCGGCCACTGGTTTCAGTGAGTGCAACCCGGACGTTGCCGGTACCGATATCAACAATAAGATAAGCCTCTTTTTTCATTTTTATAAAGTTAATAATACCACTAAAAATTAATCATTTAAAATTCACCCGATGAACCACATTCGGCAGAGGTACAAACCAAACCCAGGTTTATTTCCCTTTACCTTTCCAGGTTTTTAGTTGACGATTCAGAATTTCTACATGGTGATCCTCTACTTCAAAGCTGGCACCTGCAATATGGGGCGTGGCCAGTACATGTGGATGATGGATAATTTTATAATCTGTTTCATCTGGCGGTTCATGATTAAATACATCAAGGATCGCTCCCCCAATCTTGTTTTGTTCCAGCGCCGACAATAGATCGTCTCTGTTGACGACAGCAGCTCTGGCTGTATTGACAAAAATACTGTCCGGTTTCATTTTCCCAAACAGCCCCGCTGAGATCATGCCGGCAGTCTCTTTGTTATCCGGCAGATGTATGGATACAATATCACTTCCGGCAAATAATTCCGGGAGTGTCATTTTCTGATAATCAGTATCGGGATCCGTATAATAGGGGTCATAATAACAGATGGTGCAGGGGAAGGTTTTCAGGATGCGGGCAATCCTTTGTCCGATAGCACCGAATCCAACCATGCCAACTGTCTTACCTGCCAGTTCATGACCTTTAAATTGCAAATATGAGGTATGTGCTCCCGCTTCCCAGTTTCCATCGGTCAGCCAATTTTCTGCCGCCGGCAGGTTCCTTAGCATGGTGATGACATTGGCAATAAATAACTCAGCTACTGCCTGCGCATTTCTGGCCGGCGTATGAAATACAGCAATGCCATGTTCTCTGGCGGCGTCCATGGCCAGGTTAGAAGGCGTACCTCTACAGACGCCGATAAATGTTAGATTTGGGAAAGCATTGATTACATTAGCGGTTACATGATCATGTTCCGTAATGAGCGCGGTCGCGTTTGTTTCTTTTAGCAGGGCCATCAATTCTTCTTCGTTATAGGCACGGCCCTTTGGTTTCCAGGGGCGGTAAACCACTGGCCCAAATAACGTCTCAATCTCCTGCTGCCCTTTTTCATTGTAAGGTGCCGTAATCAGTACACTCATCTATTCTATTTTTATAGGTCAAATAATTATTTACAATTTCAATACAACTGATGGCCTGTGATGCTTATCGCATAACCAGTTGCTTCCATCCTATGATTAGCTTTCACCACTACCCCAAAACCATATAAGTTTGTAACCATTTTGGGTAGATGATCACCCTTTTCGTCCTGTCGTTACCGCTGCCCTAAATATTGCAAAACGGTTGCGACGGTTGTGCAGCGGCCTGGGCAATTCGCACTTTAACTTCTACATCCGATGACACTCGGGTCTAAATTGCGCCTACGCATCTAATCCTGCATCCGCATCTTCCTTAAGCTTCACTTCATGAGCGGTACGGGCATGATCCGGAAGATGAATAAAACGGGTCAATACCGCACTGACAAAATATAGACCTGCCAGTATCCAGACCACACCTTCCTCACCCAGTGGGGTAATAAAAATCCCGACAATTGCCGGTCCTACAAATACGGCCAGTCCGGCACCGAGGTTCAAAATGGCCATGGCAGCTCCTTTATCCTTTTTTACCAGTGAGGGCACAAGGGCTGATAAAGGGACATAGCCGGCCAGTAAAGCGCCCCATAAAACACCACTTAGCAGCACCAGCCAGTAACTGCCACCGAATAATACCGGAGAATAATAAAATAATAATGTGGTGATGGCACAGCCTACTCCACCGAACCACATAATGGTATTGCGCCACCCCAGTTTATCGCCGACAAAACCGAAAATTAAATTAAAGACGATATTGGCAGTGAAAATAGTTCCCCAAATCTGTAACCATTCGGCTGTGGAAAATCCGTGGCGGGCCATATACATAG
>DATJDF010000347.1:0-5683 GCA_035497555.1 Arachidicoccus sp.
TATGCATAAATTCAGTCCGGGCTGGGCTAACAGGGGTTTCATTGCCGACTGACCAGATAATGACCGAGGCGCGGTTATGATCCCGGGTAATCATTTCATCCAACTGTGCGGCCGCTTTATGATAGACATCCTTGCTTTTAAAATCGATAGTCCAATAGACCGGGATTTCTGACCAGACCAGCATACCCATTGAATCGGCAGCGCGGGTCATTGATTCGTCATGAGGATAATGCGCCAGGCGGACCATATTACAGCCCAGGGCTTTTGATTGTAATAGAAGTTGCAGCGCATCTTCTCTGCTATAGGCACGACGCTGCTGCTCGGGGATCTCTTCGTGGATGGCAATTCCCCGCATGAAGATAGGTTCCCCGTTGAGTAGTACCTGTTTGCCATAGGCCTCAATCGTTCTAAAACCTATTTTCTCTTTAACTTCATGTTTATTTAGCTCAACACTCACTTGGTAAAGTTTCGGGTGTTGGGGTGACCAGAGCCGGACCGTAGGAAGTTTAAAGGAAATAGGTACTTTCTTACCAGTCGTATGGATGACCTGGCTAACCTTCAATTCTGGTATTTTGATCGTTATTTCGGCGGATTGTTTCGGTATATTGTTTAGTTCGATCCAACCTTCCACCTCCGCGTTATGGGTAGCCGGTGCCTGTCCGGGTTCAGGTCTTTTTAATTGGATCAGGTAATCCTGGATAAAAAGCTGAGGCAATTCAACAAGCTCAACACTTCTGGTAATCCCACCATAATTCCACCAGTCAGTATTACGGGTAGGCACATCATCCACATGGCGGTTATTGTTTACGCGCACGACAAGGTCGTTGCCAGTGGTCTTAAGCAGCGTATCCGGCACCTGGAAATTAAACGGTGTAAAACCGCCTTCGTGACTGCCCAGTTTTTTGCCATTCAAATAGACATCCGAGCGGTAATTTGCCGCACCAAAATAGAGATAAACTTTACTCCCCGACTGTTTTCGGGTATAATTAAATGTCCGGTGGTACCAAACAGTACCTTCATAATAAGTAAATAGCCGGTCCTGGTGATTCCAGTCACCGGGTACCTGAAGGCTGTATTTGTCATTATTATAACCAAATTCAACTAGATCACTCTTGGATCTATGAGCCGTAGACGCCCAATAGGCACCTGGGTTTTGCTCAGCTAATTCTTTATATCGATAATCGTAGAATCCGGTTTCATAAGGATCTACTATATAACTCCACTGCCCATCCAGACTCGTGGATTGCCGCCCTGGTATATTGGTGATCAGCGTAGCCGCAGTAGCTGGTCCGCCCACCAGGTGCGCAAGCAGTTTCGTGTCATTTTCTTGTTGTGCAGATAGATTACTGCAAAGCATTGTCCCGGCAGTGGCGACAAGAACAAGTGCTTTACAAATGAAATGACAACGCTTATTCTGAGCTTTACTTTCCTTAATTTTTTGCATTATTATTATTTATAGGCCTATAAGACTCCAAATGGAGAGCGATTGAGCCAGCTACGGCGTTGTTATCGCAGGATAACCATTATGATCTTCTAAAGAATTCCGGCACTAATTTACTTCAAAATCCGGTAATCTTCCCGCTAAGCGGGTTACCAGAATTATAAGTGGGGTGTAGTACGGATGCAAAATAAACTTTTTGAGGTTGCAAATGAGGGCAAGATTAGGAAAGAAAAGGGGGTAAAATCATCAGCCACCAGCAATGAGGCAGTCATAAAGATAAACCGTGGTATCTAAAAGAGCAAGCCGCGCATAAACAGATTTGTTGTATATACACGGCTGCGATGCAGAAGCATTTCAAAATATTATAAAACGGGTCACTTTCGCATTATATAAAAGAAATAATTATAATATTGTTTGTAGGTCCCGAAAATCCGGAGTTCTTCACGGATTTGATCCAAAAATGATTTCAGGTCAGGATCTTCGGTGCCTTCCAGATCACTCAGTCGCTGAGAAACTGGTTCATAATAGTTTCGCCAGCCAACATCCGGCAAGGCAAATGATCCGATGGTCGAATAGCCCAGCATTTCCATCACCCTGATTTTTGCAGAGACCAGATCCATTTCCGGGTAATGGCGGTTCCAGTAATCTGTCAGCTCCTGAGGACGGCTTTCCGTCGTCCATGAGATTTCAGAAACGACCATATAACCACCTGGCTTTAGCAGATTCTTCCAGTTTTTCAAGCCATAAGTAAAGCCCATATTATAGATGGCTCCCTCGCTCCATATGAGATCGAAGCTTTCAGGCTCAAAGGGTAACTTATCCATTTCAGCATGATGGAGGTGAATCCGATCAGAAAGCCCCTGTTTAGCGCTTTTAGTTTTCAACACATCAAGGAAATCCTGGACCCGATCCACTGCTTCTATATTGGCACTCGTTTCCTGCCCTAATATTAAAGTCTGGGCACCCGTGCCACAGCCAATATCCAGGACATTTTCTAAAGGACCGGCTTCACTGATTCGACTTAATGCCCATTTGGTGGCCCGCGTACTGCCAGGTCCCTGTCTGGGTAAGTCTTTGTAAAAGCCAGCGATAATACCTAATAAGCGTGGATCCATAATAATTATGTTTTGCAAGGATGAACAAATTTATTGCTGAACTTGATTGGTTGTAAATCTAATCAAATTGTTGGAATAATCCTATTCAAACCAGCTTAAAAAACAGGCTAAATCCAAGCCTTCTTAAATTTTTTCCACCTGATGGCAATGATTCGGTAGGCTAGCTTTTTTTCTTCGATAATTTGAATGCTACTTCCTAATGCTTCTGTTCATCATCCCCTTCTACTATTTCAGCAAATTCTCCCATTGTGAAATTAATCTACGGCGTGATCACCTAGGTGATTTTTGCCACTCCAAATACTTTTAGCCGTCCAGGGCTGGTAAGGATCTTTCCAGAAAGCTGCATCTTCAGAAAGACCCAGCGGCAAGAAAGCATCCAGGCATAGATAGAGGCTCCCCTGGGTATTATAAACATCAGCCAGGCCTGGCTGATCACCATCTAGCCCGATGACCATCCAGCCATTTTTATCATAAGTGGAAGGCGGTGTTAAGGTGCGCTGAATCACTGCATTTAATGCACCTCGCACGCCTGCAGGTGTTAATTTATCGGAGAGGGTCTCTGAAAAAGCCATATCTGCTAATTGCTGGAAGGCGCCTGATCGGTAAACGATGGAGCGTCCGAAAGCAGGGAAGCTGCCATCCGCCCCGATGCTTCTTTCCTGAATTTCTGAATAGCGCTTCATAATTCTGGCCAGTTCCGATTTCTGACTTTTATACTTCCCCGTTTTTTCTGAGATAATATCAATAATGGTATGCAGGTAAGGTTGAATGACATAACTATTATAATAGTCCACATGAAAATGCATGCCATCGGAAAACATCCCGTCACCGACATACCAATGTTCCATAAATTCGCGGATACCATACTCGATACGTACGGGGTCATAGGGATAATCATATTTGCAGAAAAAAGCCTCAATCATACCTGTGAACAGAACCCAATTGGAATAACTTGGGACAGTTGCCCTTGTTAAAAGCAGACAATGGATCACATTATTTTTTGTGCTGCTGTCCAGATGCTCCCATAACCAGGGACAACGGATTAAGCCTAGCGCAAAAAAAGAAGCATCCACAAGAGGCTGCCCGCCCTTCCACACCATATAGTCCGCCTGAGTACTGTCCGTCGCGTTGGCGATGGCTTTTAAGGCCCATTTCCTGTATTGGTCCCTGAGTTTAATTTCCGCTTTGGATCCACCTTCCAACTGAAGCCAGGGTGCTATTCCGCTGAGTGCTCTCCCGAATGCCTCTAAGTATTGTACAGGTATACGGCCTTTTGGGTTATCACTGACCGGGGATATGGCAATAGGCATTTTAGCCTTTAAGTGACCCACTGCCAGGTTTTCAAAAACCGGTCGCGCAATTTTATCCATTAAAGCAATCCAGGATTGTCGGATTTGTCTGCCATCCTGTGCAGGATTTTCCAACTTGTCTTGTGATTGTCCATAGATACCGGTGCTCGTCAGACTACAACAAAGCAAACAAATAAAACCCGTAAATACATGTTTCATTTTTAAATAATTATAGTAGCAGATTAAAGAATTCAAACAAATTTCAATAAGCCTCTCTAATTTGGCCGGCTGTATATTGCTGCCCCCTTTCTCATTTTCGATTCAAAATGTCTATTTGCACTGGAAATATAGAATGAAAGGTATTTTCGCCTGCCCTGATGAGAAGTTTAACCAAGTGATACGGTATCGAAGTTCGTAAAAAACAAGTTATTCCCAGTGAATTTATTTTTTTTCAGGAGCTGGAAGGCAGATTGTTTTACAACTCCTTAGTGGATTGACCTATTTGAAAAAATATTGTAATTTTGTATCCTGTAAATAACAGGCTATACCTTTATTACGATGCAGCAAACTATTTATCAAGTCGTCTTTCAACTGAGCTCTTTTGAACCCAGGCATTTAAAAAATGCCGTCAGCCAAATCAGCAATGCACAAATGGCCCTGCCTGGACTGAAGGTGGAGTGGGTTTTGCATGGTGAGGCGGTTAGATTCTTACTGGCTGATGTGCTCCTGAATAATGAAGACACAAAAAGCCTCTATCCTGCAATATCCGGAGCCTCTAAATTTTTGGAGCCAGGTGATCTTGTAGATCATGCGTACCCCGCAGGACTTGAAAATGTACGGATCCTGGCTTGTAAGCATGCTCTGAACAGCCAAAATATCTCAGCAGAAAGGATTTTACCAAATGTGACGATCATAGCATCAGCCGTAGCGCACATAATAGCGCGTCAGGCAGCCGGTTGGAGTTATATTAAAGTCGGTTGATCCCTATAATTTTAATCTTCCTTCGCGGCCCTTCTCAATAGCCCATTTCAATAATGCATTTTTTTCAGAAGGAATGCCCAGTTTCTTTATGATATGTCCCCGGTGTGTTTCAATGGTTTTTTCAGAAACGAATAGCATTCTGGCAATTTCCTTCGAGGATTTCTGCTCGGAGATTAGAGAAAGGATTTTTTTTTCCGCGAAGCTCAGATGGCTGAGTAAGTCATCCTGCGTGCCATTCACTCCCAGGGCTCTTTCCGTTGCCCCCGGATGACTGATATGCGTTGCGTCTGTAAGCAACGGACTATAATAGTCATTGCCGCGTAAGACTTCTTTTAAGCAATTATCCAGCTCTTGGATCGCAAATTCTTTCAGCAAAAAACCTTTTACGCCTATTTCCCGGGCATAATTAATAATAGCCAGTTCATTCTGCATGGTCAATAATACAAATCTCGTCCGAATAGGGGCTTTTGTCAGTTTCTTTGTTACTTCGAGGCCGGACATCCCTGGCATACTGATATCCATTAAGGCGATGGCTGGATCTTTTGCGAGAATTTGATTGTAGGCTTCAATGCCATTTGTACAGGAAGCGATGACCCTATATCCTTTTTCCAAAAGGAAGGTCTGTGTTCCAAACAGCACAATGGGATGATCATCCGCTATCAATATCTCTATCATATATTTTTCTTTAAAATCGGCTTTCATCTGTCAGCTCCTGAAATTGGAAAAGATCCAACATGCTTCTCCAATTATACTTAACTCCAATATACGATTACTGGCGCGACTTTCCAAGGATATCAAATCATTACAGTTAATTTTTAGTCTCTTCTCGGACCTATAAATCCTCCTTTTGCCTTTGA
>DATJDF010000348.1:0-7069 GCA_035497555.1 Arachidicoccus sp.
AACTGAAAGTTCAAAATGAGCATATTAAAAACTTTACCGATGAGCTGAACATATTAAAGACATTAAAACTCCACCGTGAAAAGCAGCGCATCGAAGTTACCACACTCAAAGACCTAATAAATCAGCTTTCTTCAAAAGACAGCAGTTTATCGGCCGATTTAAAAATGCAGCAGCAAGCTCTAGAACTATTAGTAAAAACAAAAGATCAATTAAGCGTTAAACTAGGAGATCTGCAAACAATACTGTCGACACATTTCCCCGCCTCAAGCTGGTTTGAAAACTGGAAAACCGATCCCGACAAATTTACCAGGAGCATTTCCGCGTTTGTTACGCAATGGAAAGCGCAGAAAACGGAATTAGATAATTGTAACCGGCAAATTGAAATCAATAAAGAAAAACTGACCAGTCTCTCAGACCAACTAAAAGATATAATAGCGGAGAGTGTCCTACGCCAGTCCGAGCGAAGTCAGACCTTAGAGGAATTAGCCGAATTAAAATTAAGGAGAAAAAATCTTTTTGAAGGGGCACCGGCGGATCAGGTAGAAATGGCAATGAACGAACAATTAACCTTTCAACGTGGTTTAATAGAGAAGCTACAATTGGAAAAAGAGGATATAGATAAAAAATTTACCCAATTGGCCACGCAAAAGGAGGGGCTATTACTTGACACCAAGCAGTTGCAGGAACAAATAACCGATAATACACTAAAAATCGATCAATGGCTGGTCGACAATTCTGTCACATTATCTACCAATTCTAATGATAGCCCGCTTTTTTCAAGCCAGGAGTTGTTTAAGCTACTTGAATTTACACCGGATTGGATTAATACGGAAAGATCTTCTTTAAAAGAGCTGGCAGCAAAAACTGAAAGTTTTTACTCCGCATTAAAGGAGCGTAAATCGGATTATGAACAACATGAGCTTAAGCGCCCATCATCGCATCAGCGTCCGGAACTTGAGGCCTCCTTGGCACAAATGAATGAACAGTTAGCCGCCTTTAGAAAAGAGAGCGCGGCACTCGATGCACAACTAAGTGTTGACCTGGCTAATAAGAAGAAGCTGGGCAAATTGATAAAAGAGATTGAAGCTCAAAATGTAAGCTTTGAGAATTGGTCTAAATTAAATGCCCTTATCGGATCAAAAGACGGCAAAAAATTCAGGGAAATAGCACAGGAATACACACTGGAAGTTTTATTAAATTATGCCAACCAGCATTTAAAAATACTCAGCAAACGTTATTTACTCCAGCGTATCCCCGGCACACTTGGGCTACAGGTACTGGATCAGGATATGGGTGACGAGATCAGAACAGTATATTCATTGTCAGGTGGCGAATCCTTTTTGGTATCCCTGGCGCTCGCACTCGGACTCGCCTCTTTGTCTTCCAATAAAATGAAAGTAGAATCTTTATTTATTGATGAGGGTTTTGGTTCACTGGATCCAACAACCCTCAACATCGCTATGGATGCCTTAGAAAGACTCCACGATCAGGGCAGGAAAGTCGGCGTCATCTCCCATGTACAGGAGATGACAGAACGCATACCTGTACAGATTCAGGTATTGAAACATCCGAATGGCAAAAGTGCCGTTGAGGTGGTGGCAATTTGATTATTCTCGGGGTTTGCAACCCAGCATCTATTCTAATTATAATAGATGCTGGGTTGCAGGTCAACAGCGCTTCAAATCAATGAAGATTAATCATCTGCATATAAATGGAATTTCTTTTCCGACGTCACAATATTATATAGTTTAAGGTAATCAACTTTATTCATGAATAGCAATTTTTTCTTTACTCTTCGTTCATAACAGATGGGAAATTCCGCAAACCCAGCGCGCATCAGTAGTCTAAGCGCATCGCTATTTCTCTTTTTAACGGGGATAAATATCTTGTCCACCTGAAATTTAATAAAAAGCATTTCAAGTGCCATTTCTAACACAAATAACGGTAATGATTTTGCCATTTCACCAAACGCTTCCACTAAATCACGAGAATGCGCCAGTAACAGATGTAATGTATATATCAGTATAGCAGGACGCTCTTCTTCCGTAAAGGTCATTATTTCCTTCATTGATTTTTTAATTGGAAATAGTTCGACAAGACCAATAGGTGTTGTCCCTAATATTGCGACCATTGAGACATCCTTTATGCCTCCATCCTTCCCTTCCCAATTATCCCACAGCTCTGCCAATGACATCTTTTGATGCCAATAACCTTTATTGTCATATTTACGCCGCCATCTATGTACGTACTGAAAATGTCTATTCATGTCCATACACACAAATTTGAATTCCCATCCATCAAATTTTCTATAATAAATAGGAACTTCCGGGGCCAAATATCTTCCCTCAGCAGAAGCGATGATTTTCGAATCCGACATTAATTTATCTTTTATTCTATGCTTGCAATTACATAAAATTAAGTAATTTTAATGGTACCAGTCACTTTTGCTCCCCAATTGCACTCGATTTTTTCTTATTGCTATGGCGTATTTACACCACAGACAATTATTATTTTCACTATATAAAAATAAAAATAATGGAGAAATATACAATCCAAACTGCACACAGATACGATCAATATCGTTGGGAACCCAATAAACGTTTAATTGTAGCCGGACAACCCCTCTTCAGGGCCATGGATGCTTTCAGGTATAATACCACGCCTATAGATATATACCATTACGTACTGAGAAGGCCAGAGTATATAACGACTTATAATGACTACTTCGTCAGATTAAATAGAAAAACAAATGTACAAATAACAGGACGAACCATCCAGTTTTCTTTGAACCTGGGAGATAGCGCGGATCATAATTTTGTCGGTGTGAAAAGAATGATGCTAGGACAAAATCAATGTAATTTTATAGCACTCTCCCATGTAAATTCAGACACGATCCTGCGAAAAGGCCAAAATCTGCGGACCATGGATGTCCACCTTGGTTCCATAATAGCACAGCGTCTACATCAAACATTCCCACGTCAAATGGACCCTTTGATTAATGCATTGGAAACATCAACTGATGCAATCATGTATCCTGAATATATGAATGTAAGCGCTTTTATGCTAATGCTGGAAGTTACAAATCGCGCAGAAATCAACACCATGTATCCAGATTTTGTCATGATTGACAAAATCATCAATAGCCTGCTGGTTCACGGTATATGTTTGTCAGCTACAGAACAAATCGCAAAAAAAGACATAGCAAGATTTGAATTGGTAAAAAAGGTGTGTTTGTATATTACAAAACTAATAGAGGAGAATCATGATCTGGAAGCGATGCTTGAAGCGACGCTCCCAAGCAGAAATACATTAGCTGCCAAACTAATATCCAACCGAACGACACTGAATGACGCATTTAACAGCTACATGCAAAAAACAATTTTTGCGTATTGGGAAGAGCTCAAAATGGATAAACTGTTGTATATGTGTGTGCATGAGAAAGAAAAGTACATAATTTCCATTATTGGAAAATTGAAATTCAATTATCTTCAAATTTTGTCAAAGAAATTTGCAAAGTACGGTGTCGACTGTAAAGCATTTATCGGAGATAATGGCATTATTTCCCCTTTTCCGAATTACAATTTTTAGTCCCTTCAGATTAAAAATATTCTCTCCATTGACAACAGTCTGATTTACAATAAAAATATTACAAAAACAAGCGTTTTCGATTGCGCATTTTCGTTGTTTTAATCTCCGTGCAGCCAGATATTTGTATCAGCATACGGGAACACAAATAAACTGGAAAGATTTATCAAAATGAAAAAAAGGATAATCGTTTTATGGATCAGCGGCATTTCTATTCTTCTATGGATTTATGCATCGGGTAGCAAATTGGCGGACTACGGCTTATTTCTGTCGCAACTATCCCGGCAGCCGCTGCCTGAATGGTCAATAGCAATACTTGCATGGCTTCTCCCTTTAGTGGAAATTCTCATTGCAATTTGTTTGTCCTTTGAGGCCACGAGGAAAATTGGATTATGGTCATCCTTCCTTTTAATGCTAAGCTTTACGCTCTACGTGGGTTTAGCATTAAATGAGGTATTCGGTAAAATTCCATGTGCCTGTGCAGGTATATTGGGACGGCTTCAATGGAAGGAGCATTTAATCTTCAATATCATTTTCTCTGCGATGGCCTTACTGGCAATTTTGCTAATTAAAAAAAATCCGCCGCGAAAACAGAAAAAATGACCAAAAGACATCATTGAATTTATTATACATATGCGCATTGTATCGGGAGGTAATCCGAAAACCCGTAAAAGAGTAGGTCAATAATTAAGTGGAGATCTACCGGCATCAAAAGATCGAGGTGGCCAGTAGCAATTTATTTTTTTAACAATTAATATGTTTCAATATGGAATTAAACAAAATCCTACCCATTGGCGCAATCGCCGCTGGCGTAGCACTGGTTATGGCAACCAGTGGCTTTACTAAAGCACCAAAAGCCAATTTGGGTGGAGATCAGCTATATACATTTCAATATAACCCTCCCGGCACGGATCCATATTCAGTTAACAATGTCGAAGATGAGAATAACTGGTCTTTGGCTACTCCTGAAGATGCTTGCCCATCTGGCTCCATCAAGGCCTGTCAGATTCAAGCAAGTCAGGTGGACCTTAGTGGACCCGTTCCTATGCTTTTAGCTTCAGAAGCAATCCAGGCAGCCGTCACCCCAGGAACAACCTCCGCCAAGGTGACAATGACAGCTGATGCTGTTGGAAACCCTGGTAATATTACAAACAGGTCCAATTAGTTTTAAATGGTATAAAAAAATAGGGGATGCTATAGTCAGCTCCCCTATTAATTTATTAAGGTTCATTCTGTGGAATTCCAGTAATTTTTATAATATCATCTGGAATCGGTATTGCATAAAAATTGGCGTCAGGTTCCAGTTTATATTCAACACCATTTACTTTTCTTCTAAGTATAATTCCGGCACCGTCTTTATTCAGTCTTTTAATATCAATCCATCGATTACCTCGACAATACAACTCCTTTCTTCGCTCTCTTAATACAGCCGCAAGTGCTTCAGACTGAGAAAGATTATTAAAAGGAACAAAATGCCCCGTAATATATCTATTTTGAAGTAGAGTATTCAAAACATCAAGCCCCTTTGAGACTCCTCCATTTCTAACCAAACATTCAGCACGTATTAAATAAAGTTCGTCTGTCGCAATACCGGTAAACCGGTAATATGTATCTCCACTGTAAGATCCTTTATAAACTTCCCCAGAGCCTCTCTCTCCGTAATAAAAATTCTTTCTCAAATCATATTTAGTATATAGGGACAATAAAGTAGTATCAACATTGCCACTACCAATTAAAACGTCATAATCAACATTCAAAATAGAATAAAAAATTGTCTCCTCATTATATCTTTTAAAAGGATTTATGTTCACGTCGTTTGCCTCATCACCTCTAATATCCTTAATATCGTTGAAATCAATCAACTTTCTATTAAGGTCTAAGGCAGAATCAGCATAGGATAAGGCATGTTTATAGTCCCGCATCGACAAATAACATCTTGCCAATAATCCATATGCAGCCCCCTTAGAAGGACGAGTAGGCACCTGAGGAAAGTCAGGTAATAAGACAATAGCAGCCTTCACATCCTTAATAACCTGTAAATACGAAGCCTCACATGTAGCTCTTTTAGATGGTATGTTAAAATCCGAACTCATTCTTAACACAATTCCATAATCTTTCTCTGCGGCATTCTGGTCGTACGCTTTAGCATATTGCCATAGTAATCCCAAAAAATAATAAGACCTATAAAATAATGCACTTCCTTTGACGTTATTCCAATCATTGCTGTTACTTGAATTGATTTGAATTTTAGTCAGCAAATCCAGCGCCAAGTTGGAATAATAAACAGGCACATAACTGTTATGCCAATCATTAGGAGAATTTTCTTCAGCAACTACAGGCGTCCACGAATAAAGATCTAACGCCTCTTTAGTAAATGAATTTAAAACATCATCATCCATATAATATTCATCTGATGAAGCTTCACTTAAAGCGGGAGTACCCAAACCTATCATTGCACCTGCATCCATTAAAGCCTGCAGGTCAGTTAAAGAAGATGGGATTACAGCCGTTAAGTCTTGCTTCTTATCCAAAAACTTCGTGCAGGAACTAAGTAGTATACAGGATACCACAAAATATAAGATATAATAAAAAATAGACCTAATATAATGATACATATTGAATGTTTGAAAATTAGAAATTAGCTTTAACTCCAAGCGTAAATGATTTGGGATTTGGAATCACATTGGCATAATCTGGATCCACATGGTCCGTATTAGCTCGCCACACAATCCCTAAATTGGATGCGTTTACATACATTTGAAGGCTTTTAAACGGTAATCGTTTATTATGTTTTAAGAAGGTATAGGACAAGTTTACAAATTGAAGTCTTATATGATCTCCCTTAATAACATTGATGTCCGAATAACCAAAAAACGTATCGCGATTTGCATCTAACGGATAGGTAACAGAAGGAACATTTGTAAAATTTTCATCCCCAGGCTTTTTCCATCGACTCTTATAATAATCTAATCCACTGCCACTTGCCGCCAAACCAACGTATCCAAAGGTTGGCTTTCGAAGAAAATAACCAAATTTATATCTAAGATTAAAAGATAAGGAGATGCCTTTAAAAGTGAAGCGATTCAATAAAGAACCAAAATAATTTGGTGTGGCAGAACCGACATAAACAAAAACACCAGATTTCAACCCATTTTCAAGCGCAGCTGCTTTTAATCCTTTATAATCTGTACTCAATTTGCCATCCAAATATCCCTGCGGATTTCCTTCGCTATCCAGACCACCCCATTTATAGGCCGCAATTGCATAAAGTGGTTTGCCAATAACAGGTGATAGTAAATCCCCGTCACTTAGTAATGTAGCTATCGAAGTCGATCCATCTGTAAAATACTTGGAGGTAACAGAAAAATTATAATTAAATATAAAATCTGTCGTCCATTTAATATTTCGATTTAAATTGTTGGAATGCAACCCAACATCAACACCACGGCCTTTCATATCGGCAGCATTAGCAGTGATAAATGAG
>DATJDF010000349.1:0-4381 GCA_035497555.1 Arachidicoccus sp.
AACGGGCTCCCAATAGGAATATCGGTTTTCTCGAATTTACCATCCGCAAATATTGTTCCGTCAGAGAAACGAAGGGACCACTCCGCTACAGCGTCATGCATCGTGGAACTGTCAAAATTCGCAAATTGGGCAGTCGCAGAAAACGTCTGTGCATTGGTCCATACAAAAGACTTCGTCCTGAGTAAGGGTACACCCCTGTTCTGAAATCTTTTAAACGCCGACGCAGCCACATAAGGTTTAGGGTCCCAGAAAATATCCACAACCCCCACCGGCGCCGTCCCCTGACCCGGAAAGTCATTCAATTGCAGCATATCATACCCGCCCATCCCGGGTGTGCGTAAATAAGATTCCACCTCCTCTTTTTTCTGGATCACCTGGAACTTCCCGGAAGCCATTACAAAATCATTTGCCTGATACAGCATGCCGCGGTCTCGCAGTAATTCCCGGAACAATTCATAGTTATAAGGCTTCAATACACCGGTATATTTGGGAATCTCTTTAAAATTGGGGTATACACACCATTGTCCGATCTCATGGGTAATCATCGGCACATTATTTTTTCTGACATAATCCTCATAATCGTACCAGGTATCTAATGGTTTTACATTGAAGCGGCTTTTCAGCCCCTCCTTCCACCTGTGCGGCCGGGCACCATACAGCACGTCAAAATCATTCGCCTCCACCAGTGGATAGGCAGCACTGCCGGTATATAGGCGCCGTGGATCAATTTTTTTCCAGCGCGACACCTGTGCAGTCAGAAACTCTTTTACTGCAGGACCAACCAGCTCATTGCCTTCACAAAACGAAATAAAGGAAGGATGGTTGCCATACACCGCTAGTATTCGCTCCGCTTCCCGGCGCAGAAAACCGTTTGTCGCGCTATCTTTTCCCACGTCAAAGCGCCAGTCGGGATTTTCCACCTGAAGGTAAAAACCTAACTCATCTGCGGCCTCAAATGCAGCCTGGGGCGGACACCAGGTGTGAAAGCGCATGGCGTTCAGCCCGTAGTGCTTGCAGGTGGTAAAGATATGCAGCCAGGCGTCCTTATCAGTGGGCGGGTACCCTGTCAGTGGAAACTCGCAGGAATTCACCGTAGCCCTTATAAAAGTGGGTCTGCCATTGAAAACAAACCGGGTACCCTGCGTCTCCAGATCGCGCACTCCGAATGTTACGCTCTTGGTGTCATGATAACTTTCACTGTCTTCCTTAGCGTTCAACCTAAGCTGTAGCCGGTAAAGAGCCGGGTTAAATTCATCCCAGCACCGAAGCGGGCTGCCTAAAGACAGCTTCACTTTTAGCTGCATCAGGCTGTCAGCACCCGCAAAAGGAAAAGCCTGCTTGCGGAGCTGTTGAGTCTCCGGGGCGTTGACAACACCCCCTTTACAGTCAATAACACCAGCGACCGCCTTACCGGTGGTATTGCGGATCGTTATCCTCAGCTCCACGCTTCCCGTTTTCCTATTTGGATATGCCTGTATATTTTCTATGCTGACTCTGTCAAAAGCGCGTAAGGCTATTTTGCCGATGACACCGTTCCAACTGGTCTGGGTTTCCGCACTCGTAGCATGCGCATAACCAATGTCATAGATCTTATCGTTATTTACGCGGATCCTTATTTGATTTTTCTGACCCGGATGCAGTAAGTGGGTTATTGAATAACGATGTGGCACAGACAGGCTTTCGCGGCTGCCCGCCGGTTTCCCGTTAATCCACAGATCTGTCTGCCAATGAGCTCTTTCCAGATATAAGGTTATTTCCTTATTTTTCCATTCCTTTGGAATCTCTATCTCTTTTTCATACCAGGCGATCCCCTTATACTCAAATTCACGCGTCAGGCGCAGTGAAGTCATTGATTGCGTTTTATAGCCCTTCCCGCCCTGATCGGAGGATCCGGGCAGCGTAATCGTTTCTGCAAGTGAAGGCAATAACTGTACACCGTTGCTATTCACACCCGTTTCAAAAGGATCGAGTTTAAATTTCCAGATGCCCGCCAGGGAAATGGTTTGCTGTATGCCCGGAACTTGCTGCGCCTGCAGTCTCGTCAAAGGGCCCAGTACCAGACCTGCCACCCAAAGACAAAATAATAAGCTGTTCAACATAAATTAAAAATAATTACTTTGACTTAATGATACCTGCCGACAACCGTCACGACCGATTTAGCGGGTATCTTTATCGTATTGGAGCGCGCTATTGAATGATCCAAATTCACCGAACTACTTGTTGTGTAAAGGCTGCGTGTTTTGCCTGCCAATCCCTCCATCCGGATTGTCTTATCCTTATCCCCAGAATTTACAACTACAACCACAGCCTTTTTCGAATCGGCAGCCCTGTAGGCAGACACCAACAGCCCTTTTAATAATCCGTTTGCAGACGGCTTCGCGTCAATCCTTTCCATACCGGGTCGTATAAAGCGGGAAAAATTACCCAACACCCATAACTGTTTCGAGTCCAGAACCACGCCATCCTTCTCGCATCCGCTGACATTTATTTTGCCCGATGGATCATTGATATAAACTAATGCATCGCTATAATTATAGGGGCTCATGGCCAGCCACCATTGCCAGGAGCTTACGCCGGCAATGGTAAGGTCGTCATGGATCACTTTTGCCACATACAGCCCATAGTCCATACCGGTGTTTCGTGGGGAACCGGTATATTGATGACAGATATCGCCCAATATGCCAAATTCCGTCTGCCAGACCGCTAAAGAAGGATCTGTTTGTTGTATTTTTTGCCATAGCCGGCTGCGGACCTGCGTGGCCAGGGAATCCGGACAAGTGGTAAAATACCCATGGCCGGAGATTGCACGGACAACCGAGGGTAACCCGCCGATATAGTTAGCTGACTCAGGTGAAAAAAACTGCCGAATCTGATCGCCGCTATTTTTATCATTGCTGCCATACAGATACTGCCACTGTCCAGCCTCTCCAACCACAAGCTTTGTTCCCGAGCCGGAGAGTTTAGGCGAAACCGACCTTACGAGCGCTGCAATTTCAGGGTTCACTGCCTGTGTGCCTTCCTGTGAAGCCCCATGCGCTTTCCCCCATTCCCATTGCGGCTCATTTACAGGGCTTAGAAAATCAAATTTAAAATGCCGCGCGACCCTGGCCAAAAACGCAGCCAGAGAATCTACCGCGCTGCTACGAATATTCATATGACCGTCGGCAAAAGAATTGTAGGCCTTGCCATTACGCGTCATAAAAACAGGAGGTGTCAGTGAAAAGCCCAATGTAAAGGGAAGGCCACGCTTTCTGGCAGCCCGTAAAAACCACTGCTGCCCTTTTTGTTTGCCCCAGTCGTAACTGCCATCAGGATTCATAAAACATGCTTCTCTGCGCCAAGGATCCTTAATATTGCTTGAATCTCCCTGCTCAAAACTGCCACCCCCTATGTTGAATCTCCAAAGTGTCAGTCCGATCCCTTTCGGACTGCCATTCTCCAGGGTATCCATACTAAATAACCAGTCTGCTATCTTGTTTTTCTTCTGCTCATTTTTCCACTGGCCGATAAATTTAGCAGACCAACAGTCAGATGCACCGAAGCTATGTATTTTCTGATATACATGCCCGGGGTTGATTGTTATACGAATTGTATCAGCCTGCCCGTCATGACGCCCAGGCTGACCAATTGTTTTTACACCGCCCGCAAACATAGATTCCCCCAATAAAAGTGATACGACTATAATCCCTGATCTTTTCAGCCTATTCCCTAAGGATCTTTTCATCATTATACGCCTGATGTTATAAAAAAATGCCATTCCCGCTCTTTTTTTGCGTCCTGCTCTTTTTGGCACGACCATCTTTATGTTATATTAATTGCCCATCCGAACAATTCTGAACCGTTGTAATACAAGATCGTAGGTTGCCTGATACGATCCGGCAGGACTGGTAGAGAACCCCCAGGAAACACCCCCGGAACTGGCACCTACAGCACCAACAATTGTAATCAGATCACCGTAAGCGTCTTTCATATCCGCTCTGGCAGCCAGCAACCTGAACCAGCCTTTCCCCCATACATCGCCCCCTAAAGCAGCCAGCGGCGCATTGAGGCTCATATTGCTCGAGCCGCCCGTTGTCTGAAAACTGCCTTTGAATAAATACCTGTTATCCGGGTCTCTGACCAACTTCGGAGAAGACGCGACCTCCGTCCAGCCACCCGCACTTCCTGTGATGGTCGGCCCGGTCACGCTAAGATATTCCCATTGACTGGCATCTGACCAGCCCGGATATTTTATAGCGTCCACCGGCAGTGAGGGTGTATACGGTACGGCGCTGATCTTACGGCTTGTCATATCTACCGTTACGTGATAATACCCTTTTTGCGTTACGGGTAGCGTAAACGATGCCTGCTGGAGGTCAGTCGTAAGTGTTCCCGGCTCGGT
>DATJDF010000350.1:0-4251 GCA_035497555.1 Arachidicoccus sp.
ACAAATTGATCTGATTGTGCGTAGTATCTGCTGTTTGATTCCAGGAGTTAAGGGTATGAGTGAAAATATCCGCGTCCGGCGGCTGGTGGACCGGTATTTGGAGCATAGCCGGGTGTTTGTCTTTAACGCTGACGGAGCAAAATCAGTTTACTTAGGTTCTGCAGACTGGATGAACCGTAATATATACCGTAGAATCGAGGTTTGTTTTCCGATATTTGATCCTGTCATCCAGCGTGATCTGCTTACCTGTATTGATTTGCAACTAGCTGATAATACCCAGGCAGTGCTGCTGACCACGGATTTAGAAAATCATTGGATAGGGGATGAAGTAGCTATAGAAACAGCGAATCAAAAATCAACTTCCGGTACTTCCAGGCGTCAGGCTCAATTGGATATTTATCAGTATTTTTCAAAAATGGCTCGAAAAAATATAGCCTCAGGAGCGAATAAACTAAAAAAATAAACCTATGAAAATGATCTTATTATTTACCTGTGCACTAGTGGTATCTGCCTGCGGTCAGCAGAAGCCTGCGGTCAGCAGCCCGGCTGGGTATGACTTTAATAACCCTGTTGTCTATAAAATGCCCGCTGAATTAAGGGAAATTTCCGGATTGGCGTTTTACCAGGGCGACCCGTCTATGATCTTTGCTGAGCAGGATGAACAGGGTAATCTTTATCAGCTTCGTCCGCAAGAGACTACGGCGAAGGCGATTAACTTTGGGGCCGATGGCGACTATGAAGATCTGGCCCTGGCGGGAGGCCAGGCCATATTACTTAGAAGCGACGGTACTTTATATAGCTTTCCTTTCCAACCAAGCCGCATTGAAGCAACAGCCGGAAAAGCTGAGGACGTGAAGGAGTGGAAGGATTTGCTCCCAAAAGGTGAATATGAAGGATTATATGCGGACGCTTCAGCGGATAATTTATTTGTTTTATGTAAAGATTGTGCTGTGGATCGTCACCAGTCACAGGTAACCATCTACAAACTAAATACAGTAAAAGACAGTGCAAGCGCTGGTACAGACCACGCTGGTGGCTGGGCGCTGTCCGGTACTTTTCAGATAAATACCGAGGAAATTGCTTCCCTTCTTAGTAGTGATGACGGGGTGGAAACCCCGGAAGTCAGCGATAAACAAAACAAAAAAAATAAGAAGGGAAAGGCTGGGAAAAAAGCCAAGGCGCTGAATTTTAAACCTTCAGCACTGAGCTGGAATAACCGGGACCAGCGGTGGTTTGTGTTGTCCTCGGTCAACAAATTATTGGTTTTGGCAGATGCCAATTGGCAGGTACAGGAAGTGTATCCGCTGGATCCGGCCCTTTTTCCACAGCCGGAAGGTATTGCCTTTGACAGTACAGGTGATTTATATATTTCAAATGAAGGACCGGCAGGTGAAAAGGGTACGATACTGAAGTTCCCTTACCTGCATCCCTAAATAGAAAGGAAACACAGGTGCAAAAATAATTTTGATTGCATCCTGAAATTCGGTAGGAGAATGGGTGAAATAAATGAAAAGGAGAAAAGTCGTTATGAAGAAATTATACAAAATAAGTCTTGTTCGATGCATGTAATTAATTCTATTTTGCCGGGCCGCTGGCTAAAGATAATGCCTATACATGTATGGATTTGCCTTTGCATGTGCATGACCATTCCATGCCGGGGGCAGGAAGTCAGGGCTGCTTCTGTAGCAGTGTCTGATACGGCTACAGATCGTGTCGTAGCACGGATAGTCTTTATTGGGGATGCGGGCCGCATCAATGCGAATCAACAGGCGGTGATCCGCCAGGCGAGCAAGGAAGTGATTCCCGGTAGAACCAAAGTATTGTTTTTAGGGGACAATGTATTTCCCGCCGGATTTGATGGGGACAATGCAAATGATCAAACAAATGGTGCAACAACACTCAGTGCCGCATACTTGCCCTTCAGACAGCTGGGTGCGGCGGTATATTTTATTCCAGGTGAAAAAGACTGGGACAATGGCGGCCCTGAGGGTTTAAACAAGGTCAAGCAGGCAGCGGCTTTCATTGCCGCTAAGCATGACTCTTTACTAACCTGGCTGCCACCTGAGGGTTGTCCGGATCCGGTTCTTATTCCGGTGACAGATCAGCTCGTTATCATCGCCATGGATTCTGAGTGGTGGTTACAACTAAATAAAAAGAACAAAGAGGATGCCGGTTCGGATTGTAATTGCTACAGTTCCCAGGACATTACTGCCAACTTACGTGAACTATTATACAAGAACCGCTATAAAACTATTTTGCTAGCGACCCATCATCCATTTGCCAGTTACGGCACCCATGGTGGTAATTTCAGTTGGAAGGACTATATTTTTCCACTGACTGCTATTCAAAAGGATCTGTATCTGCCTATACCAGTGGTAGGCGCACTTTACCCAGCTCTGCGTAAAACCTTCCAGGGTCCCCAGGACCTGCATCATCCTTTATACACTCAGATGCGTCAGATGGTGACGGAGGTCTTTGAAGGTTTTCCAAATCTGATTCATGTATCCGCTCATGAGGAAGGGCTGCAGTTCATAAATAATCCGAAAAAACAACTCGTACAAATAATCAGCGGCGGTGGCTCCGAAGCACATTATACAACCAGGGGTAGTAGCAGTCTTTTTGCTGCTGCGTCAATCGGGTTTGTAACCCTTGATCAATTAAGCAGTGGTGCTATCCGTATCCGTTTTTTGGGGCAGGCGGATAAAGCACAAACTAAAAAGAGCGAAAAAATATCTGTAAATCCAGCTGATACAAGAGCGACCGGCAGTAGCTCTGAAGAAGGCTCATTGGTTGAATTATTTGCTTATCAATATCACCCAAAGCCATACCGGCAGTTGGAAAAGCGGCACCAGGAAGCCATGACAGCAGATAGTTTGAAGTTGGCAGTACATCCTGCCTATAATCAGGTAACCGGTGCACACCGGTTGCTGTTTGGAGATAACTACCGCTCGCAGTGGGCAACACCTGTTCAGCTTCCTGTTATCCACGTCTCTGAATACGCCGGCGGCCTGCGCCCGGTTAAACTGGGTGGCGGATTTCAATCCACTTCACTTCGGCTTGCAGATAAAGACGGTAAGGAATATACACTTAGGAGTGTTGAGAAACGTGCAGACTTGATTGTGCCAGAGGCCTTCAGTGGCACTTTTGTCAAAGAGTGGCTGGATGACGCTACCAGTGCACAGCATCCCTATGCTGCTCTTATCGTACCACCGCTGGCAAATGCGGTATCTGTAGCACACGCCGTGCCGATTGTTGGTGTAGTGGCCCCGGATTCGGCACTAGCCGCTTATGGTGCACTTTTCGATGGCAAGGTGAATCTGCTGGAAGCCAGAGAACCTATCGGAGAAACCGACAATACGGTAAAGACCGCTCGCAAACTGCAGGAAGATAATGACAATAATTTTGATGCGAAAGCGTTTTTACGCGCTCGTGGACTTGATTATCTGATGTCGGACTGGGACCGCCATGAAGACCAGTGGCGCTTTCATGATACCAGCAAAAAAGGAGAACCGGATTATTATATCCCGGTTCCCAGAGACAGGGATATGGTACTTAATGTTACGGAAGGACTCATTCCGGATATTGCCAAGCATTTTATCCTGATGCCCCGTGTTTTTGGATTCAGCCGTAAGGATCCGCTTCGGGGCAGCAATTATTATTTTTATAAATCAGCTTTCCTGAACCAGCACCCCAGTGCCCAATTTAATTTTGACACCTGGCATAAAATCGCAGTGGATGAACAGGCCGCGTTGACGGACAGTGTCCTGATCACTGCATTAATGCAGCTACCTCCGGAAATCAGGAAAATTGATTATAGTGCATTGCTAGGTCAGCTTAAAAACCGGCGGGATCACCTGACGGCGGCGATGGATAAATATTACCGACTTACGAATAAGTATGTGGACATTGAGGCAAGTGATAAAAAAGAACTCGTCACTATTAGTGATGACAATGATCAAAATGCCCTTCGTATAACGCTTCAGAAAATCAGTAAGAAAGGTAAAATTCAGGATACCTTAATGTCAAAAATCTATCCACGGGAGATAACTAAGGAGATAAGGCTTTATTTAGGCCGGGGCGATGACAGTGTGATCATTAATAATCGGCAGTCCACCGTCGGTCTGCGACTGATCGGTGGTCATGGACATAAATCCTATAACATCACTTCTGCCCACCGTAAGATTCGGGTATATGATCATGAAAGAGAAGCGTATTACGGTGATACAGACCGACTGAAGATTAATGTGAAGG
>DATJDF010000351.1:0-15425 GCA_035497555.1 Arachidicoccus sp.
CGGGTAGTAGTAAGATAACTCTGGTTAATGAGCATACCTCTTTTACCGAGACATAGCGTCATTATATTGCCAATATATTCGGGTTTGGTGATGATCTGTGCTTTAATAAAAGGTTCTTCAATCCGCTCCGTTTTTACAGGATCCGGAAATTCGGTAGGATTATTTACAATAACCTTTTCTCCTTTGGTGGTATAGGCTATAAAACTTACGTTGGGTACGGTGGTAATTACCGTTTGATTAAATTCCCGTTCCAGGCGCTCCTGGATGATTTCCATATGCAGCAACCCTAAAAAGCCGCATCGGAATCCAAATCCCAAAGCCTGGGAAGTCTCCAGCTCAAAAGTCAGTGAAGCGTCATTGAGCTGCAGTTTATCCATGCAATCGCGAAGCTCTTCAAAATCCTCTGTCACAACAGGAAATATACCTGCAAAAACCATGGGCTTAACCTCTTCAAAACCTTTGATGGACTTGCCGGGACGGTCATCCAGTGTGATCGTATCACCTACTTTGACTTCTTTTGCATTTTTAATCCCCGTAATAATATAACCCACATCGCCGGCTTTGACGTCCTTGGTAGGTTTCATGCCCATCCCCAGGATGCCGACTTCATCAGCGAAGTATTGTTGTCCTGTATTGATAAAACGGATTTTGTCGCCTTTTTTGATCTGGCCGTTGAAGACCCGAAAATAAGCGATAATTCCCCTGAAACTATTAAACACACTGTCAAATATCAGCGCCTGCAGCGGTGCATCGGCATCGCCTTTAGGTGCGGGGATTCTGGTAACAATAGCTTCCAGTATCTCTTCGATACCAATCCCGGATTTGCCACTTGCCAGTAAGATTTCGTCTTCTTTACAACCTATGAGTTCCACGATCTGGTCCCTGACTTCCGGGATCATTGCCCCTTCCATATCAATTTTATTGATGACGGGGATGATCTCAAGATTATTATCAATGGCCAAATACAGATTACTGATGGTCTGCGCCTGAATACCTTGTGTGGCGTCCACGAGTAGTAAAGCCCCTTCACAGGCCGCCAGGGCCCGGCTGACTTCGTAACTAAAGTCCACATGACCCGGAGTATCAATGAGGTTAAAGGTATAGGTGGTTCCATTTACGATATATTCCATCTGAATGGCCTTACTCTTGATTGTAATACCCTTTTCACGCTCCAGATCCATATCATCCAGCACCTGGTTCATCATGTCTCTCTCACCAATTGTTTTGGTATGTTCCAAAAGACGATCTGCCAGGGTACTTTTACCGTGGTCAATATGTGCAATAATGCAGAAATTTCTAATTTGCTTCATCGCCGCAAAGATAACAAGGCTTCCTTATATTTCAACGAAGGTGGTCAATTATGCGCAGCTTATTTTGCAGAAAAGAAAAGATCCGCCTGTTTGCCTGGCAAACAGGCGGATCTCAGCCTATGATCAAAACATTTTATTAACTTTTAGCTGCGTTTCCCGGCTTATTTCGAGCGGGGATAACGCAGCATGAGTCCCGGATAAAACTCAAAGGGTCTTTTGAGCGGCTCTGTATTGCGTACATGGTTGCCTGCCAATGCTTTTGAGGTGATCGCGAGTTGCAGAAATCCGGCCCTTTCTCCATCAGAATCACTGCCACGCGACTGGCGTGCCAGTTCAATCACCTTTTGGATATCCAGTTGCTGTTGGTAAGGGCTATGCTTTAGGAGCATCCCTAGTCCAGCTACAGCAGCAG
Organism: Arachidicoccus sp.; assembly: GCA_035497555.1. Lineage (GTDB taxonomy): Bacteria > Bacteroidota > Bacteroidia > Chitinophagales > Chitinophagaceae > Arachidicoccus. Next base: position 1,723 of record DATJDF010000351.1, read on the forward strand.
CGAACCTGAAATTGTCACTGGTCGCCTGAAGCTGCTTCGGGCTGTTTTGTACTGCATGACGCATTTCCAGGCTTTTGCCCCCATTAGGTTGTTTGTATCTTAATTTTACCGTTAGCAGATTAGTTCCGCCTGGAAAATCAGCTTTTTCACCTGGCTTTTGATACTGAAGATCATCCAGATCGGGTATCCATTTGTCTTTCACGCCAACGGGGATAATCTCATACAGTGCGGTAACGGTCTGACCACTGCCCATTTCTCCTGCATCCACCTGGTCGTTTTTAAAATCCTGGGCCTCTAAAGCCCGGTTTTCATAACCGATCAGCCGATAAGCCTGAACCACTGCCGGATTAAATTCTACCTGTATTTTGACATCCTTGGCTATGGTAAATAAGGTTCCTCCAAATTCTTTAAGTAGTACTCGCTGCGCTTCTGTACTATTGTCAATATAGGCATAATTACCATTCCCCTTGTCAGCCAATAATTCCATTTTATCATCCTTGTAATTACCCATGCCAAATCCCAGAACAGAAAGATAAATACCTGACTGTCTTTTTTGTTCGATCAGTTTTTCAAGGTCCTCGAGACTACTCTTGCCAATATTAAAATCGCCGTCTGTAGCCAGGATAATACGGTTATTCCCTTTTTTCATAAAGTGCTCGGCCGCCATGTCATAAGCTTTTTCCAGACCACCTTCACCATTGGTGGAACCGCCGGCCATCAGTCCGTCCAGTGCCGCTTTTATTTTTTCTTTATGTGCGCCTGAGGTTGAACCCAATACTTTGCGCGTTTGACCTGCATAGGTGATAATAGCCACTTGGTCTTTCGGTCTGAGCCGATCAGTCAGCATCTTAAAAGCAGACACCAATAAGGGTAATTTATTTGCCGCGTTCATCGAACCCGATACATCAATTAAGAAAACCAGATTACTGGCCGGAAGGTTATCAGTCGGTATTGTTTTGCCCTGGATACCAATCTGTAATAACCGATGGGCTGCATTCCAGGGTGCGGTGCCGAGTTCGGTAATAATTCGAACAGGCAGGTCTTTTACAGGCTGGGGGTAGTTGTAATCAAAATAATTGATTAATTCTTCCACCCGGACTGCGTCTTCCATTGGTAACTGGCCATCCTGGATCATCCGCCGTATATTGCTATAGGACGCTTTGTCGACATCTATGGAGAAAGTAGAAAGCGGCGCTGCAGCAACAGCCAGAAATCCGTTTTCTTTAACATGGGCATAGGATTCAGTGTTCATGGGAACAAAACGATTGGGCATGGCGCGACTTCCATAAAGTGCGCCAGTTCCACGAATCATAATATTATTGGCGGCTGTACTGCTTTTACTTACTTCAATACCACGGATCCTGCCAGACAATAATTGCTTCATTTCAGGTTGAGCGGTGAATTGCGGGGTTAACTGTAGCGGTTGAAGTTGAACTTTGAACTGAGCCTGCCCGTTGAGCTGCACCTGATGGCGAACAAAACCCGCTGCGGAAAACGCCAGACCGGTCGTGTTGGTAGAAATCGGCAATTCAAACCGACCGGTTTTTGTTGTACGGACACTTTCATATGCAGGGATAGTCTGTACCAGGATGCCTTTGAGCGGATGGCCGCTGAGGTTCGTAACAATGCCTTTTACCACGTTTTGGGAAAGAGCGGCTCCTGCAAAAATGCTACTGCATAAGAGCCCTGCTACTAAGGTTAAGAATGATTTTTTGTTCATCGCCTTTAATTTTATTGGTTAATTGTTCCTGAATTTTCTGTTCTCAATTCCATGATGCAACAAAAAACAGGATTACATAAATCAAAATAAATTTGCCTTAAAAACCTGGGTAGATAGTCCCGCCTATTGAGAAACAATCGGGATTTGGTATCTTGCCACTTAGAAATGCAGTTTATCGCACTAAATTCCACCTACGCTTCCCAGGAAGATGACCAGCTACTGGCGGCTTACCGGCAATCCGGGAAGCTCGATATTCTGGCGGCTTTATATGAGCGGTATATGGGTATGGTCTATGGTGTATGCCTGAAGTACCTGAAAAATGACCCGGAAAGCAAAGATGCAGTTATGGAAATCTTTGAGTCCCTGCAGGAAAAAGTGCTAAAACATGAAGTCAGGAACTTCAAAAGTTGGCTGCATGTAGTGGTAAAGAATCATTGCCTGATGGCCATCCGAAAGCGGAAAGGGCATGAGTTGCAAACAATTGATGAAAATTTTATGCATTTGCCGGCTTCTGATCATCTTGAGGATGTACTGGCAAAGGAAAAGTCGCTGGATCAGATGGAAAAATGCCTGGAAACGCTGGGCAAGGAGCAACAGACAAGTGTCCGTCTTTTTTATCTGGAGGAAAAGTGTTATCAGGAAGTAGCGGATTTAACAGGATATGAACTGGTCAAAGTGCGTAGTTATATCCAAAATGGCCGCAGAAATTTAAAAATTTGCATGGAGAAACAACAAAGTGATTGAGCAACCCTACCATATCGACACCCTGAAAGCCTATCTGGCTGGAAAGCTGGATGGTAAAATGATGCATGCCATCGAAAAGCGTGCGCTGGAAGATCCTTTTCTGGCAGAAGCCCTGGAAGGACTCATGCAGCAGCCAGCAGAAAGCGTCACCGGACTGGATGAGTTAAGCGAGCGTCTAAAATTGGGTATTGTGCAGGATAAAAGTGACGAGAATAGTAAAAGCAATAGCGATATCGCAGGAAATTCTACAGATGAACCGTCAGGCAGCGGGGGCAGCAAGACTGGCAAGCGCACTGTTTTACTACGATGGATGGGTGCAGCTGCAGTATTACTAATCGGTATTGCTGCATGGACAGTCTATCAGATGCAGCAAGCAGCCACGACGAAAGACCGGATTGCAGGTAATATTACAACAGAGGTAACGCGCAGTTTGATAGAGGATTCAATAAAAAGGAAGGCAGATTTATTGGTCACCGATAGTGCAGGTCACTCCGCTTCCGGGACCGGCCTTGCTGGTTTAAATGGTGCCACTAAAAAGGCCGATGATGCAAGGTCATTAGCGAATGCAAGGCGAAACGATTTACCTGTAGGTAAGCAAGCCGACGAGGCTCAGGATAATATTGCAAAAACTAGCGCAAAGCCGGAGGTAGCTGGCCAGCCTATAACCAGGCCGGATAACAGGGTAGCTATGCAGCGAAAATATGCGCCGCTAACACCGGCTGAAAGTAAAGCGGCACCGATAAGTGATATACAAGGTCTCCATCAGGCCGGCACCGCCCGCTTAAATAATACGCAACTTAATCAAAAGGCAATACCTGCAGAGGCAGAAAATGATGCAGTACAGCAGTCAGCTTATATGGCCTCCGGCAGGCAGGCTAAGATACGCCAAAGCAAAGAAAAGATTGACGTTGGTATAAAACCCAGGCTTTCAAGCTCAGCCCCTGGTTTAGAAAGAAACTTAATTAGGATCCCAGGGCTAAAAACTACAGATACAGATTCAGCTACGGAAAAACTTGCCAGGATTAGTATCCGGGGCAGGGGCACACTTGATAGTTCAAAGATGCCGTTATATATACTTGACGGGAGAGCGGTGAATGCGGCTGCCTTAGACTCGCTAAATCCAGATCATATCGCGAGCCTATCGGTAATTAAAAATCCGTCAGCCGTGGCGCTTTATGGTGGCCGCGCAGCAAATGGGGCCGTGCTGATTACCATGAAATCAGTCCGGCAAAGTCCAGCCAGCGACATATCAAGTGTGCTCTCCGGACGTTTGGCCGGTGTCAGTCTTGAAAAAAATAAGGGTAAAAGCCGCGTGGTTAGTGGTAGGAAAATAGCGGGTAATATACATCCGGTTGGCGACTGGTTGCGTTTTGACACCTATGTCCATAGGCGACTAAAGGGCTTGATCAAACCAGGACTTTTGTCAGACACGGGCATGGTTAGGGTAAAGTTTGCCTTAAAGGACAATGGGGGGAAAAGGTCCAAACCAGCTGCCATTGAAATCATGGAGGCGAGTTCGGATAAACTGAAGACAATTGTCATATCCTTGTTGGAAAATGGTCCCGACTGGAAAGCAGACGAAGACAGCGAAGCACCTTATATCTGTATATATCTCTTTAGGTTCAAAGGAGCTCCTCAAAGAGCGCCAAATTAAAGAAATACAGCAGACTGCACCGGCAAGGAAACGCTAGGATTGATTTTTTTTATTAAAATCAATATGCCAGATTTTCTCAGCGCTTCTTCCAATGATCCAGAATGAAACGGCTAATATAATAAAGAAGACGGCTTTGTGCGAGCCGTTCCAGAAATATTCAAAATAAAGTGAATATACATTAAGGAACAAAAAGGCGATCCCAAAACTGCGAAGGGTAAGTAGCTCTTTTTTCCAGCCAGCATATACCGCAAGTCCGGCGGCTAGGGTAGAAAGTAAAGCCCAGGGCCAGAAATGCAGTTGTCGGATACCTGACCAGGTTTCAAAATTGGGTTGATTGCCAAAAATGGAAGTCACCCAGAGCGCTGTGAAAAGTAAAAGCAAGGCATAAAAACGACTGATAGGGTAGAAGGCCTTCCACCAGCGGTGGTGGCGGGTATTCCAGCAGGCAGCCAATAGCAGTGCGCCAAAGAAAATATAACGCAGCGGGAAATTGAGACCCAGAAAATACGGTTTCCAGTGTGTCACCACGCCGGTAATCACACCAAGAAATACAGTAAAGGATACCAAGGCAAATAACCATAGCAGTGCATTTTTCAGGCGGATACTAAGGGCGGTAAACAGCAGCATAGCGATTAAAAACACCGTACTGTAATAGATATCGCCGCTTCCAAAAAGTTTGGCCAGGTTTGCAGCCGTAAATGCCGTGAAAGTTGAGCCCAGTAATATGAAACCTTCATTGGTGAAGATTTTCTCCGGGTTTTCCTGCTTTTTCTTATTCCCAAAATAAAAGAAGGCTGCACTGATTGCTGCACAAATTAGCGCCAAAATAAAATTTGGTGCATTATAAATTCGGTCTACCAGCGATTCAAAAAAATTAATGAGGGCCCGGTCTGCAAAGGTGGCAACAACGGATACCACACCACATACAATAGCAATTATAAAGCAGGAGCGGGCCATTGCTTTCCAGTCAAAACCCCGGATACTGTAACTTTGCCGCAGCTGTGTGGCCATTTCCGGGGTGATGAGTTCTGATTTTTCCCAGGTGACAATGGCTTTATGAACGGTTAAGGCCTGTGATTGATTTAACTGCATAAAACTGATTTTATTTAGGAATTTGGCTATTGAACTCCACCAATTTACTGTTCAATTTCCTCTTCATCCAGCACCAGGACATTGCGACTGAAACTTTCCTCCAGAGAAATTAAGGTTTCCGTCCGGTCAATACCCTTAATATTCTGTAATTCATCATGTAATACATGTTTGAGTTGTTGAATATCTTTACAGACAATTTCTGCAAACATACTATATGTCCCAGTTGTATAGTTCAGACGAACGATTTCTGGTATTTTTTTCAGTTCTTTCGCCACATCCTCATACATCGAACTTTTTTCTAAATATATACCAACAAAGGTAATAATATCAAAACCCAGGGCTTTGGTGTTAATGGTCAGCCTGGAGCCGATAACGATGCCAAATTCCTGGAGTTTCTTAATCCTAACATGAATGGTGCCACCTGATACGAATAGTTTTTTACCTAAATCGGCATAGGATATCTCCGCATTTTCCATCATCACCTGGATGATTTGATAATCTAATTTGTCTAAATTTAATTTTTGGCTCATTTTGGAAGCTAATTTAATAATTATTCAAATATAGATAAAGTTTTTTAATCAAATTCTAAACTTTCATTTTTTATGTTGAAAAATTTGAAAAGAACCAGGCCGTGTTTTATCTTTGCATTGTCTTTGAAAGGGGGAAACAAAACAATCCCGGCAGAGGCAGTTCTTTAAATTGTGGGGTGATGAAACTTTTGGCAGACATGCCCTCCCGTCTCGAGGGTGGGGATCACAGGATAAACTAGATATAGAGCCTTTCGCAAGAAAGACCGGGGTTGACCACCGGATTTTGTATCAAAGCCAACTGCCCCGTGTAGGTTCGACTCCTACCCCTACAGCAGCTTTAAAACATTCAAGTAATTGTTAATCAATTATTTGGATGTTTTTTTGTGCCTTAAAATTAATGTATCTTTATTTTAAATACATAAAATAATGGTATTCAATGCTATTTGGTGGCCTTGTTGAATGGCCAAGATAAACACCCTTACCCTGCCCTTCCCCGTATCAGCACATATCCGCATTTAAATTTAAAAATTTGTAACCAAATGGAGCTTCATCCACTCCAATGGAAGATCACATTTTTTCAAAATTAAATTAATGCTCATGATTTACGTCTCCATTGTTTTATTTGCCTTAGCAGCAGTTTTGGGTGTGGCTATTTTTACAAAATGGTTTTCTGGTAAGGGAGCCAGCCAGGCAGTCATTTACAGCCACGGTATTGCAGCAGTTGTCGGTTTTTTGATACTAATTTATTATGCGATACAAAATCCTGACAGTTTCCCAAAAATCAGTATTATTTTATTTGCTATTGCAGCAGTCGCTGGTCTGTATATGTTTATCGGGGACTTAAAGAAAAAGCCCCATCCTATGGCTCTGGCTGTAACGCACGCACTGGTGGCTGTTGCCGGCTTTATAACGCTACTTTATTTTGTATTCGTATAAAAAGTATGCTCATCCTCCAAAATCCTACCTATGAAAATCTTTGGTCACCCACTACATCTGATGCTCATACATTTCCCGGCGGCACTATTGCCAATGGATCTTGTTTGCGCCGGGGGATTCTACTGGACCGGTAATGCGGCTTTTGGCACTGCTTCGTTTTTTGCCATGATGGGTGGAGTGGGGGTCGGTTGGATAGCAATGGCTTTTGGATTGATGGATTTGATCCCACTGGCAGATAAAAAGCAAAAGGCGCTAAAAACAGCGCTTATACATGGCGGGATCAATAGTTTTGTATTGCTGTGTTATTCGGTTTTATTATTTATCAGCTGGAAAAACTATCCTGAGATAACCCCCGATTCTTTTGTAACTTTAGTCAGCAAGGCAGTCCTTATTGGCTTTATGATGTTGGGGAATTATTATGGCGCGCGTTTAGTCTTAACTTTTAATATCGGCAAAGAAGATGAATAGATTACAGGCATTTAAACAGTTCTCCGATGAACAGATTGTAAAAGAAGTGCTGCAAGGCCATAAGGCACTCTTTGAATTGATCATCCGGCGTTATAACAGCTACTTATTTAAAGTGGGCCGTAGCTATGGATTTAACCATGCTGACACCGAGGATCTGATGCAGGAAGCATATGTCGCGGCTTATGGTCATCTGGCAAATTTTGAAAATCGGGCGAGTTTCAAAACATGGCTGGTTAAAATCATGCTGCATGAATGTTATCATAAAAAAGCAAAATTCAGTTATCAGAAAGAATCGCCGGATCCATTTTTATCCGAATCAACCATAACGCCTATGTTTACTGCACGCAGTAGTTCCTCCGATCAAGTTCTGGTGCTCCATGAACTTAAACATGTTATTGAAAATGCACTTCTCAGTATCCCTGAAGATTTTCGACTGGTTTTTACACTCCGGGAACTGAGTGGGTTGAATACGCAGGAGACGGCCGATGCATTAGGCATTACGCCGGGCAATGTCAAGACGAGACTTAATCGTGCCAAAGGGCTGCTGCGTTCAGCCGTGCATAAGATGTATACCCCGGAAGATATTTTCGAATTTAATTTAATATACTGTGATTCAATGGTCGAAAAAGTTATGCAGCGACTATAAGATAAGCCGTAGGTACAAGTGATAATTTGAATTGTAATCTGAACCAAGACCAACGAATGAAGCCGGCAATCAAATTGCCGGCTTCATTATTCTTGTGTATTTAAGGACTGTGTATCCAGAACCGCAACTACTTTTAGATTAAAGGTGTCCCGGTCATTTCTTTCGGGATAGGTAAATCCATTATTTTTAAAATAGTTGGTGCAATATCTCCGAGTTTTCCATCATGAAGTGGACCTTGGTAATCATTACTGATCAGAAATAAAGGTACCAGATTAACGGAGTGCTGTGTGTTCGGAGTGCCGTCCGGGTTAATCATATTATCTGCATTACCGTGATCGGCAGTTAAAAAAACGGTGTAGCCATGTTTTAAGGCCTCAGGGACAATTTGTGACACGCAGTTATCAACCGTCTCTGCTGCTTTTACAACGGCGGAGAATACACCGGTATGACCCACCATATCGGTATTTGCAAAATTAAGACAGATAAAGTCTGCTGTTTCCTGCTGGATCTCGACCAAGATTTTACCCGTGATTTCATAAGCACTCATTTCAGGCTGTAAATCATAGGTGGCTACTTTAGGAGAAGGCGCCATAATGCGTTTCTCTCCTTCAAATTCTTTTTCCCGACCACCACTGAAAAAGAAAGTGACATGGGGATATTTTTCCGTTTCGGCAATGCGAATCTGTTTTTTCCCATTCGCTTCCATGACCTCTCCAAGCGTGTTATTCAGGTCCTCATTTTTGAATATAATATGGATGCCGGTAAAAGCTTTATTGTATTCGGTCATGGTGGTATAATCTATCGCCAGCTTTTTCATCCCAAAATCGGGGTAATCTGTCTGGGTCAATACCTCCGTAATTTCACGGCAACGATCTGTCCGGAAATTGAAACAAATTGCAACATCACCATCCTTCATATGACTATCCGGGTTGTTTTTCAGCGATGCATTGATAATAGGTTTAATGAATTCATCGGTCACGTCCTCTTGATAAGACGCCTGGATCGCCGCAATCAGATCCGTACTTTCCAGACCTTTACCGAATACTAATGCGTCGTAAGCCAACTGTACCCTTTCCCATCTTTTATCCCGGTCCATTGCATAATAGCGCCCGGTAATAGTAGCTATCTGCCCAACCCCCGTTTGACTGAGATGTTCCAGCAATTGTTCGATAAAGATCTTTCCACTGTGCGGATCGCAGTCCCTGCCATCTGTAAAGGCATGAATAAAGACCTTTTTAAATTCCTGTTCTTTACAAACATCAATAATGGCTTTCAGATGGTTGATATGACTATGCACCCCGCCATTACTTACCAGACCCAACAGATGGAGTGGTTTATCATTTGCTTTTGCTTTTTGGATCGCGGCCAGAAGGGTTTCATTTTTATGAAATTCCTTTTCACGAATAGATACATTTATGCGCTGAAGCTCCTGGTAAACAATTCGACCAGCTCCAAGATTCAGATGGCCTACTTCACTATTGCCCATCTGGCCATCAGGTAAACCGACCTGCTCGCCATAAGTTACCAGTGTTGTATGTGGGTATTTATTATATAATGCATCTACAAAAGGCGTTTTTGCGGATTGAATCGCATCTATTTCTTTATTTTTACCCAGTCCCCACCCGTCCATTATCAGGAGCATGGCTTTTTTTGCTTGCATGTGCGTATGATTTATTATTATTTATTCTATATTTGCGTCCCAAAGCTCCAAAATTAAACATTTTAAACCTTTTGACTGTTAGTAAATCTAAGTATTTGATCTGTTTAATGTGACCTAAATGACCAGGTTATCAAATGGTTAGATTTTGGCTCATTCTTTGCTTAAATGCTAGGAGTGTCTAAATTATAAAAAAATGAAAAGAATTATAGCGATTGTTTCCTGCGCTGCTTTATTGATGTCCTTCACGGGATTATCCACTAATATTTCTGAAATCGTCAACGCGTTAAAAGAAAATGATCCAGCACAGGTAAGTAAATATTTTGACAGTGTGGTTGATATAAAACTCCCTGGAAAGGAGGAAGTGAAAAATGTCAGCAAGAATCAGGCAACCCTTATTCTAAAGAATTTCTATGCAGAACAGGACGTGAAGGGATTTTCCCTTACCTCAAAAAGAGAAATGGGGGGAACTGGTTACCTTACAGGGAAGCTGCAATCGGCGCCTAAGGGGTATAATATAACCCTCATGTTAAAAACCAAAGGGGATGACGCCTCTATCGTAACGGTACGTATTAATTGACGGTATAAACAACCTAATTAAGGAATAGCGATTGAATTTAATCTTCAATCGCTATTTTTGTTTGGACAAATAAACTAAAATTGTTTTAGCAGAAGATGAAAATAGCCGAACTCTACGAGATTTATCTGAATTTTCCCCAAGTACAGACTGACAGCCGTCATATTCAGCCCGGAGATCTTTTCTTTGCCTTGAAAGGCCCGAATTTTAATGGAAATCTATATGCCAGGCGCGCACTTGAGGCTGGAGCGGCCTACGCCATTGTGGACGAAAGCATGGCTGAGAAAGATCCAAAAATACTGGTAGTCGAGGATGTGCTAACTACATTACAGCAACTGGCACGTTTTCACAGGGAAACTTTCGATATTCCTTTTATCGGCATTACCGGCAGTAATGGTAAAACCACTACCAAAGAGCTTGTTCATGCTGTTTTAAATAGCCGGCAGAAAACCTATACTACCCAGGGGAATCTGAATAACCATATTGGTATACCTTTAACGATACTGAAAATAAAAAAAGACGCCCGGATAGCCGTCATTGAGATGGGTGCCAATCATTTAGGGGAGATCGCCGGTTACTGTCTTTATGCACAGCCGACCATCGGCATTATTACGAATTGTGGCAAAGCTCATTTAGAAGGCTTCGGTAGTGAAGCGGGGGTGCGCAAGGGCAAAGGAGAATTATTTGATTATCTGCGCGCCACGGGCGGCACTTGTTTCGCTTATGGCGATTACCCCTATTTTGAAGAAATGACTAAGGGCATCAAAGAAGTAAACTGGTACTGTTCCGATCCTGCCTTTCCTATAAAAGCACCCCTCGTCCATGGCGGGATTTTCAAAAGTGACCCTTATTTAGAGATTCAGCTGGAAAATCAGGGCGTTATTGTTAAATCCAATCTGGTCGGCAGCTACAACCTGCCCAATGTGCTATGCGCGGTAGCGCTAGGCCGTTACTTCAAAATTTCTGATGAAGATATCCGTACAGCAATAGAAAATTACCAGCCTTCTAATAGCCGGTCACAGCTGATTAAAAGCGGTACCAATGAGATTATTCTGGATGCTTATAATGCCAACCCCTCCAGTATGCATGTTGCGATCACCAATTTTGCGCGGATGGAAGGCGAAAAAAAGATTTTGATTCTGGGCGGCATGAAAGAATTAGGTAGGCAGAGCGTTGAAGAACATCAGAAACTACTTGAACTGATTCAGCGATATAGCTGGGAGGAAGTGGTGTTGGTAGGCCCCGAATTTGCCGATTTGCATGGCACCATGCGGTGGTTCGAAGGTAATCAGACCGCCAGGGACTGGTTCCAAAGCCAGGATTTCCGCCATACACTGATATTGATTAAGGGCTCCAGAAGTAATGCTCTAGAAAAATTACTGGAGTCCACTTTAAAATAATTATTTATCTTAATTTGTTTTTTTATTGCCTCAGGAGGGTGCTTTAATTCTAGGTGGGCAAAAGATCCGCAATCGTTTTAGTGATTGTTTGTTAGTCAATTTTTCTACCTTTAAAATATAAACCAAGTATAATGTTATGAACGAATCATTCGTAAATCGCATCGGCAGTGAACTGCAGGAAATTCAGTCAGCCGGTCTGTTTAAAAAAGAAAGAAGTATTGAAAGCCCACAGGGCGCTGAAATTCTGGTAGGTGGTAAAACCGTCCTGAATTTCTGTGCCAATAATTATTTAGGTCTGTCTGCAGATCCCAGAGTGCTTGAGGCGGCTAAAGACACGATTGATACCCGGGGTTATGGGATGAGTAGTGTCCGGTTTATCTGCGGAACGCAGGACATCCACAAAACGCTGGAGGCTAAAATCTCAGCGTTTTTAGGCACAGAAGATACAATCCTATACGCAGCGGCCTTTGATGCCAATGGTGGGGTTTTTGAGCCCTTGTTTGGCCCTGAGGACGCTATTATCAGTGATGCACTCAATCACGCATCTATTATTGATGGCGTAAGGTTATGTAAGGCAGCAAGATATCGGTATGAGCATAATAATATGGAAGATCTGGAGGCCAGATTGCAGGAAGCTGAAAAGCATCGCAGCCGGATTATCGTAACCGACGGTTCATTCTCCATGGACGGAACAATTGCGCAATTAGATAAAATTGTGGCGCTGGCGGAAAAATATGATGCCATTGTTATGAGCGATGAAAGTCATTCCACAGGATTTATCGGTAAAACCGGCCGCGGTACACATGAATACAGAGGGGTGATGGGTAAGATTGATATCATCACCGGGACATTGGGTAAGGCATTAGGTGGCGCCAGTGGCGGATTTACCTCCGGGCGAAAAGAAATTATTGAAATGCTTCGTCAGCGTAGCAGGCCTTATCTTTTTTCTAATACGCTGGCACCCAGTATTGTTGGCGCATCTATCGCTATTTTGGATTTGCTAAGTGCGACGACTGATTTAAAAGATAAACTGCAGGCCAATACCATATATTTCCGAGAAAAAATGACTACGGCCGGATTTGATATTAAGCCGGGTATTCATCCGATTGTTCCGGTAATGCTTTATGATGCGGTTGTGGCACAGAAGTTTGCTGCTGCATTACAGGAAGAAGGTATTTATGTCACCGGATTTTTCTTCCCGGTTGTTCCCAAAGGCCAGGCACGTATCCGTGTTCAAATGAGCGCGGCTCATGAAACTAAGCATCTGGATCAGGCAATTAATGCCTTCATTAAAGTAGGCAAAAGCCTGGATATGCTTAAATCATAATAGAATTAACATAAATAGTGAGGAAAGTTCTATAAGGAAAGGATAAAGAAGTGAACAATTTTTGGTTTCATATTTTTTTTGGTTAACTTTGCCTTCCAAAAATATTTTTTAACCAAATCCTTTAGCCTTTAAATTTCTATTTATATGGCAGTGAAAATCAGATTACAAAGACACGGGAGCAAGAAACGTCCGTTTTACTTTATTGTTGTTGCAGACGCTCGCTCTCCGAGAGATGGTAAGTTTATCCAGAAGCTGGGTACTTATAATCCGCTAACCGTTCCGGCAACCATTCAATTAGATCGTCAGAAATCTTTAGAATGGTTACACAAAGGTGCTCAACCTACAGACACTGTGCGCCAAATTTTATCTTTTAAAGGTGTTTTATATCTAAAACATTTGTTAAGAGGTGTAAAATTGGGCTTGTTTGATGAAGCAGCAGCGATGGAGAAATTCCAGACCTGGTATGCTGATCATGAAGCAAAAGTTCAGAAACGTACGGATGATCACAAAAAGCAACAGCGTGAAAGCCGCTATCGTCCAGTCGTGAAAAGAGAAGCCAGTGTTGCAGCTGAACCGGCAGCAGAAGTTGCTGTTAAAGAAGCACCTGAGGCACCTGCTGAAGGCGCATCTGATGCTCCAGCTGAAGCTTAGTATTAAAATGTTTGAAAATGCAGGCTGTCAAATTCAATTTGACAGCCTGTTTTTGTCATAGCGCTATCGGACTGTTCATTTTAAAAACGAAATAGGTTGGAATATATTCAGATTGGTAAATTAGTCGCCACACATGGCGTTAAAGGAGAAATCATCCTGCAGCATGTACTGGGTGAGAAAATAAAGCCAGCAGCTTTAAAACAGCTCAAAGCACTATTTATTGAAGAGGTTAAGGATTCTTACATTCCTTACTTTCTGGAGCAGGCTACCCCCCGGACGGGTACCGAATTGCTGGTTAAAC
>DATJDF010000352.1:0-22965 GCA_035497555.1 Arachidicoccus sp.
GGCGTTACATTCGTAATCTGTGCCTGCAAAATTCCCGTTGAGCATAATGCGATAGCGGCTAGTCCGAAAAATTTCTTCATTCTTTTGATTTTTCCCTGTTATTAAAGGGTTTAGTGTTCTTAATGGGCAAATATAATTTAATTGTAAATGCTAGCTGTTAAAAACTTAGTAAAAATATATTCAAAATTTTCCTGATTCAATTCCTCTTGGTCAAATTAGGTTCCTTGGAGCTATAGACCGCCAATTACCCTGTTTGTCAGAAACTTCAATTGCCCATTGATAACGCTAAATTCACTTAAAATTCCATAACCCTAAAGACCTGCTTTTAACATAACAAGAAATTACAGTTGCGGATAAAATTGTATTTTTAATGCCTGAATAACCTTAAACTTGACGATTTATGTCCATACCTGTTGTTGATCTATCGGACTTTCTCGGCATTGAACCCCTTGAGCAGGATTTTTTTGTTCAAAAACTCGGGAAAGCCTTTGAAGAAGTAGGTTTTGTTGCTGTTAAAAACCATGGAATACCTGAACGGCTAATTAATGATCTGTATAAATATGTACATGCTTTTTTTGCATTGCCGGAGCAGATAAAAGAAAAATATGAAAAGCCTGATTTAGCCGGTCAGCGTGGCTACACCCGTTTTGGAAAAGAACATGCCAAAGGCTTTGACGCTCCGGATTTAAAAGAATTTTTCCAATATGGGCAAACAGTAGAAGGAGAAAGCCTTCCTGTGGATGATTATCCACCCAATGTTCAGGTGAAAGAAGTCCCCCAGCTGGCACCTACATTATTTGAAACCTACCGGTATTTTGAAAAAAGTGGCAAAGCACTGTTAGCCGCTATTTCACTATATTTAGGATTGGATGAGCATTATTTTGACAACTTTATTTTCAATGGTAATTCCATCATCCGTTGCATTCACTATCCGCCTATTGCCAGCGAACCCAAATCCTCCATTCGAGCGGAGCAGCATGAAGACATCAACCTTATTACCCTGCTGGTAGGAGCTTCTGCTGATGGTCTGCAAGTGCTAAGCAAGCAAGGGGAGTGGATCGACGCTACTTCAAAACCGGATCAGATTGTGGTTAATGTGGGTGATATGCTACAAAGATTAACCAATAACAAGTTAAAAAGTACCACTCACAGAGTGGTCAATCCGCCCCGGGAAAAATGGAACACCCACCGCTTCTCAATCCCGTTTTTTTTACACCCCAGAAGTGAGATGAGCCTTGACTGCCTTGAAAGTTGTATTGATCAGCAGCATCCGAAAGCTTACGAAGCCATTACAGCCGGAGATTATCTAAGTGAAAGACTGCAGGAAATTGGCCTGAAAAAATAAATAATAGACGGCTCCATATTTTACTGAGCAGTGAGATAAACATTGGAAATAAAAGCGCGCATAAATAGCCATTCAACTTGCTTTTATGCGCGCTTTAAAATTCTCACCTGTGATTATTCCAGCCGGTGCTGCACCGCTAAACCCTAATTTTTATTCCAGGTGTTGTTCTGGCGGTTGGCATCGGGCAGGTCTCCTTTTGGATCGAGTACGACGCTGGTGATGGCACTGTGGGTATCTGCCTTGAAAGTCCATTCAGCGCCTCTTTGCCATATTTCTACAGGAAGTCTGACAGTGCTTACTTTTCCATTTTCTTCTGTAATCTGTGCGATTACCGGCATAGCCATCTGATCCAGATTTGTGATCGTCACGAGCGCTCCTTTGGAAGGGTCCTCACTGGGGTAATTTACACCGGTAACGGCCTGATCCAACTTCCATGTTTTAAAAAACCACTCTTTCCAAAACCAGTTCAAGTCTTCACCGGCCGCATTATTCATCGACCGGAAGAAATCATCCGGCTGAGGATGTTTAAATGCCCAGTTGTGAATATACGCTTTGAAAGCGTAATCAAAACGATCCGCTCCCAGTACAACATTGCGCAAAACTTTTAAGCCTGCTGCTGTTTTAAAATAATACTGGCCATAGTCGCCCAGGCCCATTGCCTCGGGAGGTGTCATCAGGGGATCTGTGCTTCTGTCCATATTACGGGTAACACGGCGGATATCATTGTTCGTGGTATCTCCATATTCCCCACCATTAAACCAATTGGAAGCAAAGCTGTTGATAAAGGTATTCAATCCCTCATCCATCCACATAAAACGCCTTTCGTTAGATCCGACAATCATCGGAAACCAGTTATGCCCGATTTCATGGGTTACATCATGGAAAAGCTCCCCATTTTCAATACTATACATACAAAATACAATACCCGGATATTCCATTCCTAATGCAACACCGGCCACGGCAGTTGCATTGTCCCAGGGGTATTCAAAATAATCTCTGGAATAAAACTCTATACTCTGCTTGAGATACTGAGTAGCACGGCCATAGCGATCGACTCCTTTACTTTCAACCGGATATACAGCATTTGCCAGTCCTTTTCTGCCTGATGGGAAATTAATCCGCGCAGCATCCCACATAAAAGCTTTGGAGGCCGTCCAGGCAATATCTCTTGAATTTTTCATTTTAAAATGCCAGGTCAGCATACCTTGCTGATTGGGACGGGTGCCAGGCTTCCCTATTTCGTCCTCGTTTACAATCATCACGGTCTTGTCTGAACCTTCAGCTTCCTTTAATCGTTTTAGTTGTGTTTTGGTAAGGACCTGCTCCGGATTTTGCAGATTACCAGAACCGGAGACAATCATCCCGGCAGGAACCGTCACATAATAATCAAAATCTCCATATTCGCAGTAGAATTCACCAAGACCCATATAAGGTAATGTATTCCACCCTTTAATATCATCATAGACACACATTCTGGGATACCACTGTGCCAGCTCATAAACGACTCCGTTTTTTGTATATAGTCGTCCCATCCGGTCGGCACCGTAACGTGGGATGGCAAAGGAGTACTTTATTTTTACCTGCACTTCATCGCCCTTAGGTTGAAGGGTCACCGGAAGACGCAGCTGCATCCGGGCATCAGAGATTACGGGCTTCAGCTCATAAGTCTTCCCCTTATAGATGATGGCGGCAGATTCTATATGTTCGCCACCAAGTGTATACCCCTTTACATCAAAACGGTCACCGGACACCGGTGTCGTTGCGGCACCTCTTGATGCCGGATTGAACAGGTTCTGGTCCAGTTGCAACCAGAGGTAATGTAATGAGTCCGGACTATTATTGATATAATGAATCAGCACTTCTCCGGTGAGGGTTGTATCCGGCTCGTTTAGGGTCGCATGAATTTCATAATTGACCTTGTTTTGCCAGTAGTCATGGCCCGGCGTGCCGCTTGCACTCCTGAAAGCATTACCGTTTTGTGTAAAGAAAACCGGATCAAAAACCTCATGCTGATTGTATTTCGAACTGTTCTGCTGCGCGATAGCCAGCACAGGGGTTATCATTAGAAGGCCCAATAAACAGCCCAACAAAGAAGGACGTTTCATGTCGTAATTTTTTAATTTCCTTAATAATTAATGCGGTTACATTGTAGGAATGTCCTCCGGGAACGGGCGTCACCAGGAAAACGTTCGTTTGTTTTAAAAGGCGAATATACAACTTTGACTAAGTTTTGTGAAAAATTACCGGTCCACCTGGGATTTATATCAGGATGATACGGCATTTAACTTTTTAACGGTCATAGGACAAGGATTGAAAAAGCCTTGATAATAAGAATCTCTGTAGAAAAAAGCGGCAAACATAGAAACTACACTTATTTTTGTGCCATGATGTTTTCAGCGAATATAGCAGGCACTATAGTGTTCGGTTTATTAATACTGGTCGTCCTTGTGCAATTAGGTTATTATCTTATTGTATTTAGGAAACTCGCTTATTACAAGCCCAAAAACAAAAATACGAGTCAGGAATATCCTGTTTCTACCATAATCTGCGCCAAAAATGAAGCCGCCAACCTGGCCATGCATCTGCCCGGTGTGCTGGTTCAGGACTATAAAACAACACATGAGATAATACTGGTGAATGATAATTCAACAGATGAAACAAAATATCTTTTAGAGGAATTCCAGAAACAATTCAAGGTTTTGCAGATTCTGCCACTTGTCCAGGATGCCATGGGCATCCCCGGCAAAAAATTCCCCCTGTCCATGGGTATAAAAGCAGCGAAATATGAAGTACTGCTCCTGACGGATGCAGATTGCGTGCCCGCTTCAGAACACTGGATACAACTTATGCAGGGAGGTTATCGCTCTGGTATAGATATCGTGTTGGGTTATGGCGCTTACGCAAAGAAAAAAGGATTTCTCAATCAACTTATCCGTTTTGAGACATTCCATACCGCCTTACAATATTTGGGATTCGCATTGTCCGGCCAGCCTTACATGGGGGTCGGCAGGAACCTGTCCTATAAAAGAGAGCTCTTTATCAAAAATAAAGGTTTTGCCTCCATCAATCATATTCCAGGCGGTGACGATGACCTGTTTATCGGCAAAGTCGCCCGTGGTAGCAATACGGCGATAGTCATCCACAAGGATGCACATACCATTAGTGAACCACCTATAACCTGGTCGGCTTGGATGCGCCAGAAAAATCGTCATTATACGACTGCCAAATACTATAAACCAAAATTTAAATGGATGCTGGGACTCTATTCAGCATCCGGCTTCCTGGTTTATCCGGCACTTATTGCGGCTGCCTGTCTTTTTAACTGGTGGATGGCCGTCGGTATATATGCTATAAGGCTCATTGTACTGGCCATAATCTGGAAAAAAGCAATGAAGCAGTTAAATGAACAGGACCTTTGGTCAAAATTCATTATTTTCGATTTGTGGATGTTCCTGTATTACTTCCTTATGGCTCCTTCCCTATGGAAGAAACCAGCCCGAAAATGGAAATAACCATACATAAGACTTCCAGATCTGTCAAAAAAAATTAAATGAAAAAAGCAATACCGGTCAGTCTGATCCTTGTGGCCTTGTCCCTGGTCGGCTTTGTATTCTTACAAGCCAACTGGGTGGTAAATATTGTCCAGACACAGGAACAGAAAATTACTTTTCGTGTATTCCAGGCCGCCGGTGAAGCAGTAGATTCCCTGGGTAGCTTTTCCGCAGCCGCTATGCGACTGCGTGACCAGAGCCTTTCTTTCCCGCTTGGGAGCAATTATAATAATTACCTTCCGAGAATCAAGGTAAACCAGCGATTTTCTGAAGCGGAGGTGAACAATATCATCCTTAAGGCACTCGCCAATACTGAAGCAGAGAAATATAATATTGAATACGCCATTACATTTGGTGCCGGCCCTTCAGCTATGCCGGAACAGATGACCCCAAACTTCTCTTTACTCGCACAAAGATTAGTGACGGATTCCTTACTGCGTCAAAATACACCTGCACAGACCTTCCCGATTGACCCCCGTCAGGAAGACGGGTATCTGACTGCCAACGAATTTTTAACGGTGTATATACCTAATCTGAACGGGCAAGCCTGGCGCTCCCTGACATGGATACTCTTTGGTTCCGCCTTGCTGACCCTTATCACTATTTCTGCATTTTATCTTACGGTCCGTACCATGCTCCAACAGCGTAAACTCAGTAAAATCAAAAGTGATTTTATCAACAACATGACCCATGAGTTCAAGACACCCCTTGCAACAATCTCCCTTGCGGTAGATGCGCTGCAAAACCAGAAAGTGCAGGGCAATAAAGAAAAGTCTGGCTATTTTAGCGGGATCATCAAGGAAGAGAACCGAAGAATGAATAAGCACGTTGAGACCATTTTGCAGGCTGCACTCATGGAGAAACAGGAACTGAATCTCAGAAAAGATGACCTGCATATGCACGATCTGATCCGACACCTGGTCGATAATTTTACGCTGCAGCTTTATGACAAGTCGGGTGAAGTAGTAATGCACCTCAATGCCACCAATGATATGATCCGTGGAGATGAAGTGCATATCACCAACCTGATGAATAATCTGATTGATAATGCAGTCAAATATTCAAAATCAGATGTCCCACCCAGAATTGTTATCACCACGACTAACTCTGCAAAGTACCTGATCATCCAGTTGAAGGATAACGGTATCGGGATGTCAAAAGAATCCGTCAAACGCATATTCGAGAAATTTTACAGGGCGCATACCGGCAACCTCCATAACGTCAAGGGATTCGGGTTAGGTATGACTTATGTAAAAGATATTGTAGAAGGGCATAACGGTAAAATCCGGGTTGAGAGTACATTTGGTAAAGGGTCTACTTTCACAGTAGAAATTCCGTTTGCCTGATAGCGCCCTTATTACACTTATCATATTGCAATTAAAATAATGTATTATTTTTTTGACTAACAGTCGTTTTATTCAAAAGTTTAGTTTTAATTTTGCGATATTAATTTATTTTTAATTCAATAAAAAGTAAAAAAATGTCCTTGAGATTTGACGCTATTAGTGCCATGACAAATGATAGCACCACAAAAAACGGTGTTACAAATACTAAGGTAACTGCCATCTTCGGTGAAAATGTTTTTACCCTTGATAAAGCAAGATCTTTTTTAAGTGATGATGCTTACAAAAGTTTATTATCCAGTGTCAAAAGCGGTAAGAAAATTGACCGTAACCTGGCTGGGCAAATTTCCATTGGTATCCGGGCCTGGGCAGAAAGCAAGGGCGTAACACATTATACCCACTGGTTTCAGCCATTGACAGGAACGACCGCAGAAAAACATGATTCCTTTTTTACCCTTAAAGGCGACGGTACACCGATCGAAGAATTCGATGGTGCAACCCTGATTCAACAGGAACCGGATGCGTCTTCTTTCCCTAACGGTGGGATCCGTGCAACTTTTGAAGCACGTGGTTATACTGCATGGGATCCTTCTTCCCCCGCCTTTATCTACGAAATGGGTGCCGGGAAAACACTTTGCATTCCTACTATCTTTGTTTCTTATACAGGAGAGTCGCTCGATTATAAGGCACCTTTATTAAAGGCAGTTGAAGCCGTAACTAAAGCGTCTGTCGAAGTAGCGAACCTCTTTGATAAAAGTATTTCTAAAGTCACTCCTACATTAGGTTGGGAACAGGAATACTTTGTTATAGATGAAGCACTCGCTAATGCCCGTCCGGACCTGATTCAGGCTGGTCGCACCGTATTTGGTGCAGCACCTGCAAAAGGTCAGCAATTGGACGACCATTATTTTGGCTCCATTCCGGAAAGAGTTTATGCTTTCATGCGTGATTTTGAAAATGAGTCCTATAAATTAGGTATTCCTTTACGTACCAGACACAATGAAGTAGCGCCTGCACAGTTTGAGGCAGCGCCTATCTTTGAAGAAGTCAATATTGCAGTTGACCACAATATCCTTTTAATGGACCTTATGTCCCGCGTTGCCAAACGTCATAAATTAAAAGTATTATTGCATGAAAAACCTTTTGCAGGTATCAATGGTAGTGGTAAGCATAACAACTGGAGCCTGGCAACAGATACAGGTATTAACTTACTTGCACCGGGTAAAACACCTAAGACCAATTTACTCTTCCTGACCTTCTTTGTCAATATTATCAAAGCGGTTCATGATCATGCTGACATCTTAAGAGCCTCCATTGCCTCTGCCAGCAACGACCATAGACTGGGCGCAAATGAAGCACCACCGGCCATTATTTCCGTATTTGTTGGTGAAAATCTTTCCCGTGTACTCAATGACATTGAAAAAAGAGTCGGAGATAAATTTGATGAGCAGGACGAAGCCATTCTCAAACTGGATCTCCACAGATCTATTCCGGAATTGCTGTTAGATAACACAGACAGAAACAGAACTTCTCCTTTTGCTTTTACAGGCAATAAATTTGAATTCCGTGCTGTAGGTTCTTCCGCTAACTGTGCTAACGCCATGATCACACTGAACACGATCATGGCTGATTCCCTACGGAAGTTTAAAACCGAAGTAGAAGACCTCATCAGTAAGGGCGTCAAAAAAGAAATTGGCGTTATGCAGGTCATTCAAAAATACATTGTTGAAAGCAAAAATGTACTATTTGAAGGAGACGGCTATAGCTTTGAATGGGAAAAGGAAGCTGAAAAACGCGGCCTGCCTAATGTAAAGACAACACCTTTAGCACTGGATGCACTGGCTACTGATAAAGCAAAAGAACTATTCCAGAAAAACGGCATCTACACGCATCGTGAACTGGAAGCCCGCCATGAAATCGAGCTGGAAAATTACCTGAAGAAAGTACAGATTGAAGGCCGCGTAATGGGCGATCTGGCTTTGAATCACATTATCCCGGTGGCGGTTAACTACCAGAATACGCTGGCGCTGAATATCAAATCCTTGAAAGAAATAGGGTTGCCAGAATCCAACTATGCAGGCCAAAAGGAGCTCTTAATAACAATTTCTGATCATATCCAGGTGATTTACAATAAAATCCATGAAATGACAGAAGCGCGCAAGGTGGCCAATAATATTGAAAATATCCGGACACGCGCAATCGCTTATGATAGCCAGGTTAAAGCAAAATTCTTTGATGAAATCCGTTACCATGTTGACAAACTGGAACATTTAATCGATAATGAAACCTGGACTTTGCCTAAATACAGAGAAATGCTGTTACTCCGCTAAGGGTCGAATAATAAAGACAATCGGGCATATTTAGCATAGCATTATCTAAAACTGTCCCTCATAAAAGCCGGCCCTCGTGCCGGCTTTTATATTAAAAAGACCGGAACAATAATTACCTTTGCGCCATGCAGGATTACACCCTTAAAAAAGCGTTAGGACAACATTTTTTAAAAGATGAAAATGTTTGCCTTAAAATCATAGAAGCGCTTACTCAGACTTCATTTAGTCAACTACTTGAAGTGGGGCCGGGTGGGGGTGCTTTAACCCAGCACTTATTACAATTGCCCGCAATCGATTTTATGGCAGTTGAACTGGACCAGGAGAAAGTAGCATACTTAGAAAAACAGTACCCGGCTATTCAGGGCAAGGTTATTCATAAAAGCATTTTGCAACTCGAACCTCCATTTGAAGGGCAGTTCACCATCATTGGCAACTTTCCTTATAACATTTCTTCACAAATACTGTTTAAAGTCTTGGAGTGGAAAGAACAGGTGCCCGTAACCTTTGGCATGTTCCAAAAAGAAGTCGCTGTACGTATTGCATCAGCAGAAGGTTCAAAGAACTATGGTATTCTCAGTGTTCTCGTACAGGCCTATTACGATGTCAGTTATTTATTTGATGTCCCGCCGGGTTCTTTTAATCCGCCACCCAAAGTTATGAGTGGCGTTATTCAACTTACGCGCAGGGAGGTACCTGCCGTTATCGCCAGTGACAGAAAGTTTTCTGTATTGGTTAAAACGGCCTTTAACCAACGCCGGAAAATGTTACGTAACGCAGTAAAGAGCCTTTTTGATCCGGAATTTCTTCAGGATCCCATTTTTAACAAACGAGCCGAGCAGTTAAGCGTAGATGCATTTGCTGAACTCAGCTTTAAAATGAAATAATAATACCGTGGCAAAAAAAGTTATCATCACCGCGAAAGCACACGAAATCCTAAGTCAGACTTTGCAAAAGCAAGGCTATGAAGTCAGTTATCGGCCAGCGATCACCTGGGATGAATTATTGGCTGCTGCCAGTGATATAGAAGGACTTATTGTAACGACACGTCTAAAAATTGACCGGACGATTATTGACGGCGCACCATCCTTAAAATGGATTGGTCGCCTGGGTAGCGGAATGGAATTAATTGACGTTCCTTACGCTACATCAAAAAATATTCAATGCGTCAGCAGCCCGGAAGGAAACCGAAATGCGGTTGCCGAACACAATTTGGGACTGCTGCTCAACTTGTTGAATAAGATCTCCAGCAGTTTTGCAGAAGTAAAGCAACACAAATGGATCCGGGACGCCAACCGGGGAACTGAATTAACAGGAAAAACAGTAGGAATTATTGGATTTGGTAATACCGGTGAAGCATTTGCCCGTTTACTTGCGCCCTTTAATGTGGTGGTGCTCGCGCATGATAAATACAGAACAGATTTTGCACATGATTACATCCATGACGCTCAACCTGAGCAGATTGCAAAATATGCGGATGTTGTCTGTATGCATATCCCGCTAACAGAAGAAACTTTTCATTATGCTGGAGATGCTTTCTTCAGTGCGCTCCAAAACAAGCCTTTTTTTATTACTTCCTGCCGTGGCAAGGTAACCGACCTTAAAGCAGTCGTAAATGCCTTAAAAACAGGCAAAATAGCAGGTGCGGGCATTGATGTACTGGAAAATGAAAAATTAGATACCTATTCTGATGCAGAGTGGGAAATACTTGATTTTCTGGCTGCTCAACCAAATGTTATTTTAACGCCACATATTGCCGGATACAGCCATGAAGCCTTCTTTAAAATGTCCCAGGTCATTCTTGAAAAATTAGGATTTTGGCCCAAAAAATAAAGATTTATTTGCATATTTATTAACAATCTTTTACTTAACTTCGTATTTATAATATTATTTACAGCGCCACAGCATGGTTGTGGCGTTGTATTTTTTTTGTGTATAATCAAAAACATGTCCCATGAGTGAAGTAATGTATGTCTCAAAAGAGAGCTTCGAGAATATGAAGCAAGAGCTGCACGAAATGCTAACAGTGCAGCGGCCGGCTGCTTCTTCCGCCATCGCAGAAGCAAGGGAAAAAGGTGATCTACGTGAGAACGCAGAATACGATGCGGCTAAAGAGGCCCAAGGAATGTTGGAGGCCAAGATCGCCCAATTGGAAATACTGGTGCATAGTGCCAGGATCGTTGACGAAAGCCAGATAGATACAAGTAAGGTTTCCGTTTTAACGAAGGTCACTTTTACCAATATGACAACAAAGAAGAACAGCACATTTCAACTGGTAGCCGAAAAGGAAGCCAACCTGAAAGAGGGTCGTCTTTCTATTTCCTCACCTATCGGTCAGGGATTGCTTGGTAAAGCCGTAGGAGATGTTGCAGAAGTGCACGTGCCTAATGGAAAATTGAAGCTGAAAGTGCTCGCGATCGCTATTTAATCCGGTAAATTCCAGAGAAGGGTTCTAAAAATAAAGCAGAAAAGATTTGACAGTATACCTTAATTGTCAAATCTTTTTTTACATTTGCAATCCTGACCGGAAAACGGGATGTAGCGCAGCCCGGTAGCGCACACGTCTGGGGGGCGTGGGGTCGCAGGTTCAAATCCTGTCATCCCGACCAAATTTATTGAAACCCAATAACGGCAAACTGTTCGGATCTATTCCGGACAGTTTTTTGCTTTTTGGGGCATTTTAATAAAAACAATACAAGTTAGATAAAGAGGGATAGGTGCATATGGATTAAAAGTGGGTCACTTCAAGTTGTTATAGAAATATTGAGATATCATCATCTAGGCGTATTCAATCTCACTATTTATCTGAAAGCGCTTCGAGAATATCTACAAACGCCATATATTCCTGATATTCGTCATGATCCTCATCTCCAGGCCGTGATTCCCAACATGCATCAAAGCACCAAGTAGGGTGATCCAAATTTTATTCAATCCTTTGTAAGCAATTCATTTCACTTATTTAGTTCTGCTGATGCAATAAGCAATCTTCTAAACTTTATTAAGGTTGCTAATGATTAATGCACCTCTATTTTAATTTACTTCCGATCAATTTTAAATTCGATTTAGTAACATTAAACGCTGAGGCCAAAACCTTCCACCGACTTAACGCCTGTTTTGTTTGATTAA
Organism: Arachidicoccus sp.; assembly: GCA_035497555.1. Lineage (GTDB taxonomy): Bacteria > Bacteroidota > Bacteroidia > Chitinophagales > Chitinophagaceae > Arachidicoccus. The sequence goes on from DATJDF010000352.1 coordinate 11,693, forward strand.
GTATTTCATCTATTAAGCCTTTTGGCAGGCTCGCTTGAATGCCGAGCTTGAGGAGGTGGCTTAACTGAGGTGCATTCCCTTCCCCCATAACCATAGTGCTCTGCTCTCCACCCGGCCCACTTGAAAAAGTAAGATCATAAGCTGGCGAAAGTTTCCATTGACCATATTCGTCCATTAAAAAACTGAAATTTTTAGCATGATCATCCCTGTTATGTGCCAGTACATTGAAAACTGCCAATCGGTACAATTTCTCAACTTCACGAATATCCTTTGTGAGTATTCCGGTCAAACTGAGTAAATCTTCATAATCTAAAGAAGGAGTTCTAAAATCACTATGCAGTATCCCACTTGCAGTATGCATGTGTAGCCTTTTATTTCCATTTCTATCAAAACGCTTTACGGCAAAATACCCACATCCTTTTTGTGAAGGATATAAATGAACTTCTGGGATTGAAAGCCCGGCTTCTTTAGCCATCAGTGCGTAAACATATTCAATTGCCCCTCCATCAATTCCATCCTGAGAATTTGGAAATTTAACGAGCCATGGTTCCATACCATCGCCTAACTGACTCGCTCCATATGAAATGTTTTTATGGTCGCCATCTACACTTATAAGCGCTTTAGGTCGTGCTCCTGCAGAAGAACCATTTAGTGCCAAAAGCCGACTGAGAACTTCTTTTGACTCACCAAAAAAGACCTCTGCTGTTTGCATCGCTAATTGATCCAGATCGATTGATCCGTAATCCACTGTCGAACTGTTATCAGGCTCGTAAACCAACGCTCCCATTCCATGCATACCCACTTGCGCCAAGCGATCCAGAGGGGAAATGTTCGTTTCTAATATTCCCTGCGTTCTCATCATTCGGTCAAAGAGCAATCGCCCCCACCCATCAGGCAGACTATCACTAAAAAGGCCAGCCAACCCTTCAAATGGACGCAGGGGCAATGCAGTTACTCCTCTTTTCAAGGGTAGTCGAAGTGGCGATACTTCCCACCCTTTTTGAATAAATTCGTCGATGTATTCAAAATAGATAATACGGTCACGTATGGCTAACCGTCCTACCGGCTCAATTTTACCGCTAAAATCTAACCCGACTTTCAATGCCTTAATAGATGTAATCATTATTTACGCCCTCTCTTTCTATTTTCACTTTTACCTTCTTTCAAGACCTCATCAATTGAAGAGAAAGTCGGCATTGATGGTTTTAAACTATCAATCACTTCCTCCAATCCGCCGACGACAAAAAGCAACTTTAAAAAGTACTCAAGTGAAATTACTCCACCTTGTTCAAACTTTCTCAAAGTAGATAGAGCAACTCCAGAGCGTTTTGCTAAACTTTCTTGCGTAAGGTTCATTAGCAAACGCCTTTCGCGCAGCGTTTCTACAAGTTTTTGTTGTGCTTTTTTGACTGTTATAAGTGATACCATAATAGTAGTTACATGTAGTATGTCGTCTTAACTGATACTACTGTATTACAAATATACAAAAATAAAACTGTAAATTGATTTTTAAATCCCCATTTAGCAGAAGCGAGACACCCTAAGCTATGGCAGAGTTACTGTATTTCAGATAATAAGCTACAAAATTGATGTTTCAGGATCAAATAGAGCGATTAATCAATTCTAAATTCCGGAAACTGGAAGAAAACACTTGCAGTTCAACCGTGTAAATTCTTGGGGGGATTTTACACATTACTTACTTCGCTATTTGTCGTAATTTTAGCCAAACGAAGCTCTTTTTAAACTTTAGATGTATAATGCCGGAAACTGCTAAATAATTCAAAATAAAACGCGGTATTCCCGTATACTGGCATTCAGAACAATTAGTTTGAAACACGCATACAACAACATCTTTAAAAAAGTGATTAAGCATGTTAGAAATACTCAGACAACCCTGGCCCTGGTACATTTCAGGAATCGCCATCGCGCTTATAATGGATTTACTACTTTTTTTTGGAAAATCCTTTGGGGTTTCTTCCAACTTGAGAACGATCTGCACGCTGGCAGGAGCCGGCAGGAAGGTGAAGTTTTTTGATTTTGACTGGAAAACACAAAAATGGAACCTTTTATTTCTACTGGGTGCTGTTATTGGCGGATTTCTGGCCTCAACCTTACTCAAAAGTGATCAGCCACTTAATCTTTCCGCAGCAACCATAAGTGATTTAAAGCAGCTTAACATCATTTTCGACGGTCAGTTAAACCCGCATCAAATTTTTGGTACTGCTTTTATCAGTTCGCCCAAAGGATTTCTGGTATTACTCACAGGTGGTCTATTGGTCGGCTTTGGTGCGCGTTATGCCGGCGGCTGCACCTCAGGGCATGCTATCAGTGGGCTATCCAATTTACAGGTCCCATCGCTTTTAGCTGTTATCGGCTTTTTTGCAGGAGGACTTGTAATGACTTATCTTTTATTACCACTTATATTCTAAATCATGAAAGGACTCAAGTTTATACTCACGGGTATTGTCTTTGGCATTATCATGGCTAAATCTGAAGCTGTTTCCTGGTATAGGATTCAGGAAATGTTCCGCTTCCAGGCATTTCACATGTATGGCATTATCGGAACAGCGGTCGTACTGGGGGCAATTTCTGTCTACCTGATCAAAAGATTTAAACTAAAGGATACCCAGGGCAACCAGATCATCTTTCAGGATAAAGATAAGCGCCCGCGTAAATACCTGATCGGTGGTTCTATTTTTGGCTTAGGATGGGCCTTGACCGGTGCTTGCCCGGGTCCGATGTTTGTAAACATTGGCTATGGCTACTGGACGATGATTATCGTTGTCATAGGTGCCATTTTAGGCACCTATTTATACGGCGTTATAAGAGACAGGCTACCGCATTAATAACTTTTTTACGAGGCGGCATCCTCCTTATTCATACTATACGGACCAGCATGACTTATCCACTTAAGGCATTCTTGAAGTTAATCATTTTAAAGAGTTTACAGAGAGCGGTACACCAAAAATATCATCCTGGCACCCTGGCCCACACCAAGTATTGTAATCTGCGATGCGTATTTTAATAATTGCGATGGATTCATGCAACAGCTGCTCGCGATCAGGCCTTATGACTAAAGCATTTTCAATACCCAAATACAATCAAAAAGCATCTTGCCAAAAACTTTCATCTAACAATCCCACCAATTCAATTATTCCTCATGTAAATTTGGGCTCGAAATATATTTAAACTATTTTTGCAAGCAATGTGAGGATTGCCATTCAAGAGCTTGTGTTACTTGAGAAAGGAAAAGCTCTTATTCTGAATAATATGACCCATGAAACTTCCTAGCGAATAACATATCCTTTTGATAATTTGATAAATAGGTGTTTAATTGATTTGACGAAATCATATATTATAATTTACAATCATGAATTAATCATTTAAATGCATTCATTTTGCCTCCAATGCTTAAATTATTTTAATTAATACTTTCTGTTAATAATAAATTCACTACCTTTGCCATGAAGATTATATTTAAAAACAAAAAATTAGAAATCCTCACAAATAACGATAAAAAATTAATTAAGGAGTTTGGAACGTTAAGGGCTACTAAAATAAAAATGAGACTCTCACAATTGTCGTTTGCTCAAACGCTTGAGGGTGTAAAATCCCTTCCAGGAAATTACCATGAACTTACCAAAAATAGAAAGGGGCAATGGGCATGTGATTTAGATCAACCTTATAGGCTTGTTTTTACTCCACAAGAAAACCCAATACCAGTTAATCAATCTGGCCAATACATTTGGGCAGAAATTGAAGGAATTGAAATCATTGAAATCGTCAACTATCATAAAGAAAAATAATCATGGCACTTTTGAATCAATATTTTCCTCAGACTACACCTCATCCCGGATTAACACTTGCAGAAAAGCTTGAAGAAATGAGTATGGGTCCTAAGGAATTTGCTCTCCGAACAGGAAAGCCAGAAAAAACAATAACAGCAATACTTAAAGGAGAAAGCTCAATAACAACAGATATGGCTATTCAATTTGAGAATGTCACATTGATACCCGCACAGTTTTGGATAAATTATCAAAGAGGCTATGATGAATACATAGCTAGAGAAAAATATCAAAACATAATTAACGAAGCCATCCCTTGGGCAAAAAAATTTCCATTAGTAGAAATGGCAAAAAAAGGTTGGATCGAAAAGCCTAATAATGATCAGGAAAAAGCATCTAAATTATTAACATTCTTCGGCTTTTCCAGCCATAAGGCATGGGATGAATATTACAATTCAAAAGTTTTAAAAGTTGCATTTCGAATTTCATTGGTTCACACCAACGAGCCCTTCGCAATTTCAGCCTGGTTAAGAAAAGGTGAACTACAAGCCTCAATACTAAAAACAGATGTCTATTCTGAGAATAAATTCAAGCAGGTGCTTCCACATATTAAAACAATTATGGCCAAGCACCCTAAAAACTTTTTTAATCTATTACAAAAAATCTGTCTTGAGGTTGGTGTCAAAGTTGTACACACACCTTGTATTAATAAAGCGCCAATTTGTGGATCTACAAGGTGGATAAAAGATACACCATTGATACAACTAACTGGTAGATATAATCGTAATGATGGTTTCTGGTTCACTTTCTTTCACGAAGTTGGACATATTTTGTTACATGGAAAAAAAGACATTTTTTTAGAAAAAGTAGACTATTCTGATAAGGATCTAATTAAAGAAAAAGAAGCTGATAGATTTGCCATTAAATGGCTTTTCTCGGAAGAAGAAGAGAACGAAATGATACAAAACGGTCTTTTAAATGAAGACAGTATTGAATTTTTTGCCAAAAAATTCAATACGCATCCTGCAATTATTATAGGCAGGTTACATCATAAACACCTACTTCCATATTCCGTGGGCAGAAAATATCTTGAGCCTATCGAATTGCCATAATTATTTTTAAAAACGTTTATTTCCAGTTGAGGGATTCAGCAACTAACCACGTCCGTCAAAGTCTGATAACGGCGAGGGTTTGGACGCCATGAATATATAATTGCATTAAACGCCTGCCACCCGGCGTTTGTATTCCGTAAGTGCCTCATCAAGTCTTTGTTTCGTATTTTCAGCACCCGGTGCATTATGGGAAGGATGAATATAGAGTTTGACCCCTCTATCCGCTAGTATCTCCGCTACAGTAGTCACCGTCATCCAGACTGCCGTGATAAATGCCATTGTAGAAACGGGGCCGATTTTATCCGGATGATTTTTTAAAGGAACGCAAGCATCTTCTGCAGGTGCACAGGTATCTACTACAATGTCCGCAATCTCAAAAATGTTTTTACCTGAAGAATGCCGGGGCTTCTTTCCTTTTGCTTCGCCAGCCGATCCGAATACCACTACTTTCATACCCATGCGTTTAGCCTCCAGTGCCACATCTATATTGACGCTATTGATTCCGGTATGTGAAAAGATCCACATGGTATCTCGCGCATCAAACTCATATCCCTTCATAATTTCTATACCATAACCCTCAACTCTTTCAAGAAAAATAAACTGATGCACCCCCATCTGGCCAGTGATATTAGTGAAAAAAGTCAGGGGCAACTCAACAATCGGGTGAAAGCCTACAAACCCTCCAATACGGGGATACATTTCCTCAATTGGTAACGTCGCATGGCCACATCCAAAAGTATGCACCCACCGGCCAGATTCTATTGAATCGGCCATGAGTGCTGCAGCATTATAAATATTATCCATTTGCGTTGATTCAATATCTGTCATCACCTTACGGGCATTGGTAAGCCACTGTTTTGCTAGCATAATTTGTATATTAATATGAATGATTGCGTTTATTTATGGACTTTGATCCTTTTTAAAATTGCCACACAGAGCAGGATCATAACGATCCATTCTATCAGTGCCACTGTCGTCAGATATTCAATACCGAATTTTTCCGCAATAATGCCCACTACGTAATTGATTAACATATTGCCGGCCAGAGCGATCACCAGCACCAGTCCAAAGGCAGTACCTGATAAAGTTTTATATCTGTCACCTACCAATCCCAGCATCAAAGGAAAGCCTCCAGCCAGGCCGGCCCCCATTAACATCAAGGCAATAACGGCCATTACATAAGTACTGCTGCATATCAAAAGGACCAAGCCAGCACCCAGTAAGACAAATGCCAGTATCCATAAGCTGGCCGCTTTAAGGTTGCTAAGCACGCTGCCTAAGAGAATACGCATCAACGTCATTCCCACCACAAATAGCGAGAGTGCATAGAGTGCCTGATCCGCAGCAAGTAATTTAAAACCTGTCAGATACGAGGTGGTCCAATTATTAATGATTGCTTCAAAACTGCTTTGGCAGAAGAGGAAAAAGGCGATCAGTAATATAACCTTATCTTTTAGCAACCCTATCCCTTCTTTCATAGGGAAGCCGCCTGTTTGTTTGGGAGCAGGGAATTTAATACACAAGTAAATAATACCCAGGCCAAAAGTCACCAACCCCACCATTGACACGATAGCATCATAACTGAACCGGTGTTCCAGTATTCCAAGCAAAAAGGGCATCCCTAAGGCGCCCAGGCCAAAAAACACCCCGAGTATACTTAGGTTTGCGCCTTTTTTCGCTGCACTCAGATCGGCAACCAATGCGCTTGTGGCGCCATTGATGGCACCACCACCCAGGCCAAAAAGAAAGACCCCCAATTTTAAGACGGTGGTAGAAGAGGCATACGCAATACCCTCAAACCCTAAACACATCGCCAGACAACAGCAAGCCAATATAAATTTATAGCCGTATTTATCGCAGGCGGGGCCAAAAAACAAAGATCCTAACAAAATCCCTAAAGGCAGAATAGAAAACAATGTGCCTGCACCTATATCATTCAGGCCATACCTTACACTAATTGCCTGCTTGATCGAACCCAATGTAATGATTCCCATCCCAAACAGCAGGATACCTATACAGGCCGCCCAAAACACCCATCTTTTATTATATAGATTACTACTGCTGCTATGCATAGTCATGGTTATTTTGCTGATAAAATAACGCAGCACTGCGCGCTGCTCCGTAAAGGCAGGCGTCACCTGCTAATGCAGATGCCTTAAATTGTACATGGGCAGTACCAAGTGGCTGTGCCCAGCGGTCCGCTTCCTTTTTAATAGCAGGGATATAATCTACTCCGGGCCCAAACACCCCACCACCAAAAATAATCTGATCCGGATTAAGCAGGCTCACCAGATTGGCAGCAGCTCTCCCCCATAATCCTATACAAATTGCAACCACCTGTATGGCCAGCGCATCTTCCTTCAAAGCGGCAGCAAATACATCACTTGCAGTAAGCACTTCACTTTTGTCTAATATTCCATTATATCCGGGCTGCTCCGCAATGCGTTTTTGGACAAGCCTTGCCATGCCGTCTCCGGAGCCGTAGGCTTCAAAGCAGCCGTATCTTTCATATAAATCTTCAAATTTATCATTAAGCGCCATCCATCCGATGGCTCCAGCCGTCTGATTTACGCCGCGTAGCACATGGCCATCTACCATAATTCCCGCACCGATGCCTGTACCTATAGTCAAAAATATGGCATCCTTACAGCCAGTCGCGCTCCCTTTCCAGGTTTCTCCTAAGATGCAACAGGCGCGGTCATTATCGATAACAATGGGAATGTGTCCGGCTACAAGCTGTAATTCTGCCATCAATGGATACGCAGTCCACCCGTCAATATTGGGTGCCCAAACCGTCCCGGATTTTGCATCATACATTCCCGGGACGGCCACACCAATGACATCAATCACAAAACGGTCTGTTGCTAAAAATTGTCTAATATGATCTGCCATTAACTGACTGACACTTATACCACGACTGCCAGCCAACGGTTGCTGCTGCTTTAAAAGACAATTTCCGTGCGCATCAAAGATGGCGATAGCCAATTTCGTGCCGCCTAAATCAAAACTTAAAATTGCCATTCTGCTATTTTACTTTGAAAAATGGTGCTCATTTTCACTTGCACGATTATGCGACTTATTAACAATAAAGCTACAATAAAACGCATAAACGTGCAAATAAATTTCTTATTCCTTCTTTAAATCATTCATTAGTTTTCTGACGCTAACAGGATCATACATCCAATTCTTTGTGGAGAATCACCATTGTGGAGGATTCAATCCCTTTATGCTTACTCCACATTATGCTTTACTATTCAATAAATTATAACAAATAATCTCATAATCCTTACTTTTTAATATCTTTGAAGCCTTGAACAACAACATCGGCCTGGTCCCGCAATGACTTTGATGCAAATGATTTCACAGTATGAAGTTGCTCAATTCGTGTTAGCTGTTTTATGCGTTTTTATGTTACAACCGTTCGCGACAAAACAAAAACGATCTCCTGACGTTCTAAATCTAAAATTATGGAAGTTCCTTCTACCGGCCTTTTTAAAAATGAAAGACATGCTTTTATTATTAAGGAAATCAATTTGCATAATAAGGTCTTCTCCTCTGAGCTCAGTAATAAATTAAAAGTGTCGGAAGATACTATACGCCGGGACCTGGCCGAACTGGCAGATGCCGGAGAAATCATTAAAGTTCATGGTGGTGCACTCTCCAAATCCTATCACTATCCCATTCAACAAAACCTGGCCTATGCGCAGGATGCAAAAAAAGCCATCGGCAAAAAAGCCACCCGGCTCATCCGGCCCGGTATGACAGTGCTCACCGAAGCGGGTACCACCATGTTGGAAATGATCCGCCAGATACCGGATGATCTGGAGGCAACCTTCTTTACAGTCAGCCCGCTCATGGCCCTTGAACTCGCTGCCCATCCGCTCTTAACAGTCATCCTGATCGGCGGCCAGATAGATATGTCCTCCCAAATCAATATAGGCGAAAAACCCATCAGTGAATTATCAGAGATTAATGTAGACCTGTGTTTTCTGGGTGCCCACGGCATGGATGCCATAGGAGGATTAACAGAAAAAGAATGGCGCGTCGCGCAGGTAAAAAAAGCCATGATCCGTGCCTCAGGGCAGCTGGCTATTATTACCATCACTGAAAAGTTAAACTCCCTGCTTCCCATGAAACTCTGCAAACCGGGGCAGATCGATTATCTGATCACAGAACTTGATCCTGAAGATCCAGCGTTAATTGATTATAAAAAGAATATGACCCTATTATAAACCGGTTTAAATTCTTAATACATCGGCACTATTATTTTAAATGCCGCTTTGCCCACATAATCATTAATTCATTGGTATCTCCATGCCAGGCTTTCTGGTAGAGCTTTCGTACAACCTCCATCCAGGACCAGTTTCGGTGGTCTTTATCGCCCACGGCAACTACACCACCATTCGTAATATAATCTTCTCTTGTCGTGCTGCAAATCCGCGCGTACTGACCCGTTGCTGGTTTAAGGACCTGATTGTCTACCTGGAGGCAGAACCTGAGCTGATCTTCACTTAAAGTTTTATCTGCAGGCCAGCGGGTACTGTCTTTAACGTACACAGTAACGCCATCTTTAAAGAGATAGGGCTCCTGGTAACCGCGTACATACTGATCCTCATACACGATACCTTTTACCGGAAATTGTCCCCCTGACTGATGGCGGATCCAGTCCAGCAGTTGATGGGTATACCGGTAATCCAGCCTTTTTTTAACGATCCAGCAAGTGGTCAGTATCCAGATGGCTAACTGCTCAGGTGCCGGATTCAGCAGATAGACCAATCCTTTCTTAGATGCACCTGTATATATATCTTTCCCGGTCTGGTAGGCATACAAATGCACGGGGTAGCCTTCCCAGCCGGGAATGGTATCCGTCACTGCAATTAATTTCTGCGCCATATAAGCATGGCTTAACAGATCTGAGGTAGCCTGTATAAGTTTTGGCAGACTATCTCTAAGGTAATCAGCAGGCAATTGAATCTTCTGGCTTTTTACTGTGCCGGCTGCCAACCATAAAACAAGACAAAAAAGCCCTCTTTTCATAATTATTTATAATAGTGGTTCATGAGAAAATGAGTTTCAATTAAAGCAATATTGTAAACGCCAGCTGCCGGTCAACTACTTATCCACTATTGCTCCATTGAGTAGGGTATCTATTCGGACGAACTGGTAACCCCTTTTTTTCAAAATCCGGATAAGTTCGGCTAAATGATTGTAAAACTTATCCGTTCTTCTGGGATCTGTTCCGTAATGCGTCAGTAATATAAAGCCGTTAAGCCCTGCCGCTGAAGTGCTTTCGTAATCCAGGATAGATTGTAGTATGGCGGCACTGGATTTATAGCTTTTCCCCATTTGCGGATAGGTATAATCCGCATTGCTCCTTGTTCCAGGGGTAAAATTAACCAGCTGTAAACCCGCCATATTCGTCCAACTCGCAACCTTGTCATTATACCATTCGTATGGTGGCAGAAAATAAGGCGCCTCACTTTTATGTATGCCCTTACCTTCCATCTCCTGATAGGCAGCGTTCAAATCACTTTTAAACGCCTGATGGGTAACCAGCAGACTATCTCTATTTTTCCAATCACAATAAAGCAGATGCCTGTCGGAATGCGATCCCAAATAACTTCCCTGCTTTCTTAAGGCCGCAATTTCATTTTTATTAACCGGATCCCTATAAAAATTGCCGGTAAAGAAAAAGGAGCCGGGAACTTTTTCCGCTTCCAGTGTTTTTAATATCACCCGTCCGCCATCATTAAAAGAGTCTGCGGTAAATACCAGCGCAATATTTTTTTGCGTAGTATCGCCCCTGATAATTGCTCCCTTATACTTGACCGTATTTGCAGGCTTACCGTATTGTGCCAAAACAGCTCCGCCTTGAGAAGTCGCCGCAGCTTCTTTAGAAGCCAGCAAATAAACAAGGGCCGCCGTACCATCCATCGTAGGCTCATTGGTACTGTAATCACCAGCGTCATCATGATAGACTGCCAGCGAACTCTGGAAAGGCGCATAAGGATCTGCATGGTTTAACTTAATCCCCAACAGACCATTATAAATTGTTCCGTATACCGGTCCGTCCACCAGGCCACCATTTATCGGATAACCTTTCAGGTGGGTAAAGGCGGAATGCGGATCTACCGGGCTATCGCCCCAGGCCGGCAAACCGTATACCATACTGGTGCCCCAGGGATTACAGCCAAATAACCAGTCAAAATTAGCCTGTGCCAGTTGATCAAATTGTTGATCACCTGATAGCTGCTTATACCACAAACACTGAATCGCAAAAGCAGTCGTGAGATTATTACTACACCAAATAAAGGGTACCCCCCTGTAAAATGCATTCTTTTTTGCCCGGTTCCAGACCTCCAGTATCCCGGATTTA
>DATJDF010000353.1:0-17346 GCA_035497555.1 Arachidicoccus sp.
ATGACGATCGGTTTTCTTTCGCTGGCCGTTGCTAATGTATTTATGGAATCTCGTGGGAATCCGGCAATTACCCGGATGGGTATCGATAATTCCTTAGGTAACATGGAGGGTAAAGAAATGCGTATTGGCGCGGCTGCTTCCGGCTACTGGAGTATTGCTACAACAGTAATTTCGACAGGTTCGGTCAATTCTATGCATGACAGTTATTTACCGCTTTCCGGTATGAATGAATTGCTGGCCATGATGATTAATTGTTTTTACGGTGGGGTGGGAGCAGGTCTGTTAAACTATTTTATTTTCATTATTTTGACTGTATTTGTCAGCGGGCTGATGGTTGGCCGAACGCCTGAGTTTATGGGGAAGAAAATTGAGGCGCGTGAAATGAAAATAGCCATGCTTATTGCGCTCTTGCACCCATTTCTGATTCTGGTGGGGACAGCCCTGGCGACAGCATTTCCCGGCTATACAGCCGATACACTGAACAATCCAGGCTTCCACGGGTTCAGTGAAATGTTGTATGAGTATACCTCCAGTGCTGCCAATAACGGAAGTGGATTTGAAGGACTGGGTGACAATACACCCTGGTGGAATATTACGACAGGCTTTGTTCTGATCCTTGGTCGGTATCTGCCGATTATCGGTCCTGTAGCTATCGCTGGATTATTAGGGTCAAAGAAGTATATACCAGAAAGCGCAGGCACCTTGAAGACAGATACGGGTACTTTTGGGTTAATGACCTTGGTCGTAATTATCATTGTTTCTGCGCTCGCCTTCTTTCCATCGCTCACACTGGGCCCTATTGCAGAATTCTTTTCCCAAAAGTAAAGCTCCGATACCGCTCCGCGATTTTATGGATTTATTCAAAATAGAAAATTAGTTATGAAAACTTCAAATAAGTCTCTGTTCCAAAAAAAATTAATTATTAAAGCGCTTGGTCAGTCTATCGTAAAACTCAATCCGCGTGTAATATTTCGCAATCCCGTCATGTTCACTGTATGGATTGGGACGGCCGTGATGCTCTTCGTATGTGTTTGGGTGCTGACGGGTGAAAGTGCACAGGGTAGTTTTATCTATAATTTTATCATCTTTCTGGTACTTTTATTTACACTTTTGTTTGCCAATTTTGCGGAGTCGATTGCCGAAGCCCGAGGTAAGGCGCAGGCAGATTCTCTACGCAAAACAAGATCAGAAACACCTGCCCGTCTGGTGACTTATGAAGAAGGCGTTTTAGGCAGTGAATCCCGGACGATTACCTCTTCTGACCTGGGTAAAGGCGATGTATTTGTTTGTATAGAAGGGGATATCATCCCAACTGACGGTGAAATTATTGAAGGAATGGCTACCATCGATGAAAGTGCCATTACGGGCGAAAGTGCACCGGTTATCCGGGAGTCGGGTGGGGATAAAAGCAGTGTGACAGGGGGCACGAAAGTACTTTCTGATAAGATATTTGTTCAGGTGACGGCGGCGCCAGGAGAACGTTTTTTGGATAGAATGATTGCTTTAGTAGAGGGTGCGAGCAGACAAAAGACACCTAATGAAATCGCCCTCACTATTTTGCTCTCCGGTTTTACGCTGATATTTGTCATTGTCTGCGCAACACTGAAGCCTTTTGGTGATTATGCTGATGTCCCTATCACCATTTCAGCATTTATTGCACTTTTTGTATGCCTGATTCCAACGACCATTGGCGGCTTGCTTTCAGCTATCGGTATTGCAGGGATGGACCGGGCGCTACGTGCAAATGTCATTACGAAAAGTGGTAAGGCAGTCGAAACAGCAGGTGATATTGATGTGTTGTTGCTAGATAAGACGGGTACCATAACAATAGGCAATCGAAAAGCCACTCACTTTTTTGCAGCAAATGGAATTGAACTAAACCGTGTTATCCATAACGCTGTTTTAAGCTCTATGGCAGACACTACACCGGAGGGTAAATCAATTATTGAATTAGCAGGTATAGCGCCTGGTCTGTTGAAAATAGATAACCCTCAGTTTGTACCCTTTACTGCTGAGACCCGATGCTCCGGTGTAAACCTGGACAACAGGATTCAGGTCCGAAAAGGTGCCGCCGATGCCATCAGAAGGCTCGCTGAAAAATCCGGGATTCAGATCCCTTCAGAAGTAGAAGAGTTTGTAGCGCAGATTGCGGGTAGTGGTGGCACTCCTCTTGTTGTCAGTGAGACGATCATCAGTAGTGGAAAGATAGAGAGAATGACCGTTCTTGGGGTTATAGAACTTCAGGATGTCATTAAACCTGGCATCCGGGAACGGTTTGATCGTCTTAGAAAGATGGGAATTAAAACCGTTATGGTGACAGGGGATAACCCGTTGACTGCAAAGTATATCGCTGAGAAAGCAGGTGTGGATGACTTTATTGCAGAAGCGAAGCCCGAGGACAAAATGCAGTATATACGCAGAGAACAGGCGGCGGGACGCCTGGTTGCGATGATGGGGGACGGAACAAATGATGCACCGGCGCTGGCGCAGGCAGATGTCGGAGTCGCCATGAATAGCGGAACACAGGCAGCCAAAGAGGCCGGCAATATGGTCGACCTGGATAATGATCCAACCAAACTGATTGAAGTGGTAGAAATTGGAAAACAATTACTCATGACAAGGGGCACGCTTACCACATTTTCTATAGCTAATGATGTGGCCAAATACTTTGCAATCATACCTGCATTATTTATAACCGCTATACCTGATTTGCAGGCCCTGAATATTATGAAGCTGCATAGCCCTCAGAGTGCAATATTATCTGCAGTTGTTTTTAATGCCATTATCATTCCGCTACTCATTCCGTTGGCCTTAAAAGGAGTCGCTTATAAGCCCATTGGTGCAAGCGCGCTTCTGAGAAGGAATTTAATGGTTTATGGTCTGGGTGGCTTGATAGCGCCTTTTATCGGAATAAAATTAATAGATCTGCTGCTTGGATTATTGAACTGGCTATAAGTAGACAGCCTGCAACTCATTTCAAAAAATACATTATTATCATGAAAAATTATTTCTATCCTGCCTTTAAATTGACGTTATTATCGCTTATAGTTTTATCCGGTATTTATACAATGATACTGTTGGGTATTGGAAAACTAATGCCCGCAAAGGGCCAGGGTGAACAGGTCTCGTTTAGACAGCATACCTATTTTGTAAATATCGGCCAGCGTTTTTCCCGGGACGAGTATTTCTGGTCCCGACCTTCAGCCGTTAATTATAACGCCGCCGGTAGCGGCGCAAGTAATAAAGGCCCTACCAATCCTGACTATTTGCACACGGTACGTGCAAGAATAGACAGTTTCCTCGTACATAACCCCGGCATCAAAAGATCCGAAATTCCGGTTGACCTGGTCACCGCAAGTGGGAGTGGACTGGACCCGAATATATCCTTAGCAGCTGCGGAAGTGCAGGTAAAACGTATTGCACGCGTCCGGAATTTACCAGAAACCCGTTTGAGGAGTCTTATTCAACAATATGTGGAGCGGCCCTTTCTGGGCCTCTTCGGACCGGAGAAGCTAAATGTTTTGAAACTAAATATAGCGCTTGATGCTTTAAAATAATGAGTTAAGGTATTAGTTGAATATGTGAATTGGTTAATATAATAAAAGCAAAAATTTGAAAATACTGCTTTGGGTAGACAAATCCACTGGACTAACATTCCTAAACAGTGAAGGTTGTTTATCTGCTTTGTCAAAATACAATATGTATGAAATCAAGAAGCAAAAATATAATGATGGCAATGCTGGTTGGCGGGTTTATGAATCTAACCCCCAGTTTTGGACAGGATAGTGCCGAAAATCGTAATGGTTTATCCATTAACGCTTATGCAGAGTTCTATTATACCCAGGATTTTAACCGGCTGGGAACACACCGACGACCGGGGTTTATTTACAGCCATAACAGGTCTGGTGAACTGGCATTTAATTTGGGATATCTCAAAGCCAGTTATGAAAATACCAGGCTGCGGGCAAATCTGGCTTTCGCCGCTGGTTCTTATATGAATGCGAATTATGCTGCTGAACGTGGTACGTTTAAGGACCTGTATGAGGCAAATATTGGGGTTAGGTTATCCTCTAAGCATAATATTTGGTTGGATGCGGGTATTCTGCCTTCACATATCGGTTTTGAAAGCGCAGCAGGATCGGATAACTGGACGGTTACCAGGGGTTTAGCAGCGGAGAATTCTCCCTATTTTGAAACTGGAGTTAGGCTTGGATTTACGTCACAAAATAATAAATGGTATATGGCTGCACTTATATTGAACGGCTGGCAGCGGATTGAGCGCGTAGAGGGTAACAGTGATGCCCCCGCCTTTGGGACACAGCTGACTTATAAGCCTAATCCGGAAGTAACACTCAATTATAGCACTTACGCAGGCAGCGATCAGCCGGATAGCCTTAAAAAAATGAGGTTCTTTAATAATATATACGGGATTTTTCAGCTGAATTCAAAGATTGGCATAATAGCAGGATTGGATGTAGGTTTTGAACAAAGCGCCAAAAATAGCCGGGATTATTATAGTTGGTATGCACCCGGGATAATTATTCAATACCGTCTGGAGCCCAAAATAACCCTGGCGGCGCGTGGAGAGTATTATGCAGATCCGGATAATGTGGTAGTGTCTACCGGTACAGTGCAGGGTTTTAAGACTTTCGGGTTATCCGGGAATATAGACTACCACATTTCTCCTTTGGCAGTGTGCCGCTTAGAAATTAGGCGCTTTAAGGCGAAGGATCCTATCTTTTTAAGTAGAGACGGCGTTATGTCCGCGCGTAATACGGCTATTACTATGGCACTGGCCATCCGACTTTGAGGTTTACTGTTTTTGGTAATGAATCTAAATACTCAAAAATGTAACAGATGACTGAAGATAACATCAATCAGGGTCATTTTCTGGGTCTGATTCAAAGATCGAGACGCGGGAAATTTAAAATCTATATTGGCATGAGTGCTGGAGTAGGTAAGACCTACCGTATGCTTCAGGAGGCTCATAGCCTGTTTGCCAGCGGTATAGATGTGAAGATTGGCTATATCGAAACGCATAGTCGCCAGCAAACAGTTGATTTATTGAAAGGGTTGCCGGTAATACCCAGAAGAAACCTATTTTACAAGGGAAAACAATTGGAAGAATTTGATCTTCAGGCAGTAATTAATCTTCGACCTGAAGTAGTCGTCATTGATGAACTGGCTCATTCAAATATCGAAGGCAGTAAAAACGAAAAAAGGTGGCAGGATGTGCTCGAGGTGCTGGATAATGGGATCAATGTCATCAGTGCGGTAAATATTCAGCATATAGAAAGCCTCAATGTGGAAATTAAGCGCATTACTGGGGTGGAGGTTACGGAACGTGTACCAGACAAAATACTGAGCCTGGCTGACGAAGTTGTCAATATCGATTTGACAGCTGATGAATTGATTACCCGCTTAAAAGAAGGTAAAATCTACCCAAAAGACAAAATAGATACCGCACTTAACCATTTTTTTAAGGGAAGTAATATATTACAATTAAGGCAGCTGGCTTTAAAGGAAGTCGCCAGTCAGGTGGTCAGACAGGTTGAAACAACTATTCAGCGGGCAGTTGGATTAAAAAGAGAGAAATTCCTTGCCTGTATAGGTAGCAATAGTATTCAGGCAAAAACTGTTATCCGCAAGACTGCTCGTTTGGCTGCGTATTATAGTGCTGACTGGACACTCCTGTATGTACAGACACCCAGAGAAAGTGCCGCAAGGATTGCTCTGGACAAACAAAGGCTGCTTATTAATAATTTTAAGCTGGCAACCGAACTCGGTGGCCTGGTTGTAAGCGTTCGTGGAAGAAATATACCGGAGACCATTATAACTCAGGCCAAAAAGCTGAATGTGACCACTGTTTGTATCGGGAAGCCACATATTAGTTTCATTGGCGTAATTTTGTCCACGAGCAAATTTAAGGCGTTGCTAAAGCAACTCTCTAAGGAAGATATAGATTTAATAATTCTATCATGAAGATTAGACTGAAGTTGATCCTAAGTGTGGGTTCCCTGTTTCTGTTAATTATTCTCTTAACAGTAATCAGCACCTTGTATATTAATGCCCTGAAAAGTGATACGAAAAATATTCTGACTGATAATTACAATACACTGGAATATTCGAAAAATATGATGCTTGCCTTGGACGCGGTCGGTACTGACAGGGAGGCGTATAATCAATTTGAACTGAATCTGAATAAACAACGACAAAATGTAACTGAGCCAGGTGAACAACAGGCGACGAAGCGTGTATCGGCTCATTTTCAGCTAACAATGCTCCACCCTTTAGACAGCACACTGAAGCCACTTATTCGACAGGATATAGCAGAACTTATGCGACTCAATATGGATGCTATTGAAAAGAAAAGTGAGATTGCTGCACATACGGCAGAGATTGCCAATGTATGGATTGCATTTGCGGGTACCATATGTTTTCTTTTTGCATTTATTTTGCTGGTCAACCTTCCCGGAAATATTGCCAATCCGATAAGCGAACTTACAGAAAGCATAAAACAGATCGCAGCCAGAAATTACTCCAGGCGCGTAAACTTTGAAAGTAACAGTGAATTTGGTGCACTGGCTAAATCATTTAATACAATGGCGGAAAAGCTGGAAGAATACGCGGGCAGTACGGTAGCCGAGCTCTTGATTGAAAAAAAACGCATTGAAGCGCTGATTGGCAATATGAGCGACCCGGTATTAGGACTGGATGAAAATCAGAAAATATTATTTGCCAACGATGAAGCATTAAAAATAACGGGTCTCAAAAGAACTGCGGTTGTTGGTTTAAGTGTTGTCCAAGTAGCCAAATCAAATGATTTAATGCGGATACTGTATCAGGCGTTAGGAAAAACTAAAGAGAATGGTAATTTGGCTGGATCCGGTAGCGGTGGAGAGCAGACGCTTCGCATATATGCAGACAATAAGGAGAGCTACTTTGAAAAAGAAGTTGTCAGCATTAGTATATTGCCCACCGGTGAAACTGTTAGAAAGGATATAGGCCATGTGATCATACTAAAAAATGTTACGCCATTTAAAGAACTGGAACTGGCAAAAACAAGTTTTATCGCCACCGTCTCCCATGAACTCAAAACACCCATTGCTTCTATACAGATGAGTATACAGTTACTAAAGCACCAAAGTACAGGAGGGTTGAATGAAGAGCAAGAGAAGCTGGTGGATGGTATAGGAGAGGAGAGTGCCAGGTTGCTTAAAATTACCGGCGAGCTCCTTAATATAACACAGGTTGAAACAGGGAATATTCAATTAAATATTCAGAAAAGTGATATGTCTGCGATTTTGCAATACGCCGTGGATGCGACCAGAATACAGGCTGAACAAAAGGATATTCGCTTTGTTATTGGAAAAGATGCCGTACTTCCAAAAATCGACCTGGATCCGGAAAAAACGGCTTGGGTCCTCACGAATTTTATTACAAATGCCATTCGTTATTCCTCTGAAAACAGCGTCATCAACCTGTCTGTCAGGAAGAAAGATGCCGAGATCTGTTTTGCTGTACAGGATTTTGGAGGTGGCATAGAAGAGCAATACAGAGAAAGAGTGTTTGAACGATATTTTCAGGTCCCAGGGAGTTCCAAATTAGGCACAGGTTTAGGTTTGGCGATATGTAAAGAGTTCATTGAGGCTCAAGGTGGTAAAATCGGTGTAAAGTCAGAAACCGGGTTGGGGAGCACCTTTTATTTCTTATTTCCGTGCTAGTTATTATGTTAGCTGCTAATATGGTCGGATTGGTACTATCCTTCGATTAATTACCGATCTTTTTAAAATTATAAGTAACCGTCAGCATAAAGTATCTTTTCTGCACCAATCCCTGGTAATCGGAAACGTAATTTTGATAAGAATATCGGTAAATGCCCATATTCTGGTCAAAAATATCATAAGCACTAAGGCGTAGCTCCATACTTTCTTTTCTGAAAAAGCTATAAGCTATAGAGGCATCGCTAAAGTACCATGAATGAGGCAGACCTGGCCGGGCATCAGGTTGTGTATTGAGCCTGTTATTCCATTGGAAGACAGCCCGGTGACTTGGTTTCCATTTGAAATTAAAGAAGCTTGAAAAAGCCTTGGTATTATGTGATTTAAAAGTCGTGTCTGTACTACTGGAACGGTTAAAGCTACTGCTAACGCCCAGATTTAAGTTTAAAACGCTCTTCCAGGAGGCGGAACTATTCAGATTTAAAGAATAAAAGCTGGTTGCGTTCTGACTGATGATGTTATTGACGAAGATAGGTGCGGTATTATTTTGGCCATTAAGACTAAGGGATGCATTGAAGTTAAAATCTTTCTTGTGAAATCCTTTATTGACGCCTATATTCGCGCTGAGTCTGCCTGCGTCATCCATATTGACAAAACTTGCATGGGTGACACCTTCCTGATCAATCTCCCTTTTTTGCACGACTACATTTGAACTTATCGTTTTGTTGATATTCCCATAGATTGAAAACTGCTTCTTGACCCAATATTTATTAAAACGAAGACCTAACTGATCTGAAGTGGAGGGTGCGAGATTGGGATTGCCAGAGGAGATATACAGTTTGTTGGAGCTGTCGGTTATGGGCGACAGATAATAGCCACTGGGTGGTTGCAGATCTCTTGAATAAGTAAAACTGAGGGTTTTGTAATTTATATTTACTTCCGGAGAAAAGAGGTGGTAACTGCGATTTAGATTTGAAATCGATTTTACATTATATAAATTATTCAGCGACATTACTTTGAATTTGCCCCCTGTTTTAATATTAAAGCTATGTTTGCTGTCTGAAAAGCGGTAATAGGTGCCATACGTCCAATTGTTCACCTCCTGGGTAAAACCGATAGATTGATCTGGTATAAAGGCGTAAGCTTGCTGAAGTGAGTTTCTACGGTATACCTCGCCACCAACATTATTTGCATCGTAGTTATAATTTAAATTAGCTATGACGATATGATTTTTATGTATGGTTTTGCTCACCTGCATACCCAGCTGATAGCTTTTGTTGGGTAGATTGGAATATTTATACTGCATTAAGGTATCCGGAATATAACTATTGCTATATTGGCTGGTTAAGTTCTGCAAAAATTCTGAGCTGTTTGCACGCCCCTGACTGTAGTTGCCATTTAAATTGATGTCAATCTTAGGTTTTACAAAGGTCTTGTTATAACTGACATTTGTACTGATATTATTATTACGAGTATTGTTACTATTGGTAGATTGATTTTGTGTTAGTAGCGGAACATTAGTAGAGGAGGCCTGGCTGCTATTCTGCTGTGATGAATTATTATTGTTGCGGCTTAGGTCTAAATTGTAACTGAAATAACCTGTACTGTCCTGTTTCCAGGTGAACCCACCGTGCAATTGGTGCGTAGGTGTTTTTTCAAATGTCTTTCCTTCGTAGTCTGATATGATTGAGGTATCGCCTAAATATTGAGCTGTTCTTCCTTTAAAGGTATTTCTAGTCTCATTCTCTTTGTAAAAATATTGCAGATTGAGCTGAATATCTTTTGTAAAATTATAATTGATATTGGTGCCTGCCAGGGATTTTTTTGGAATACCATTACTCCCATAACCATTTAGCGAATAACCCTGCTGACCGCCCATGCCGCCAGACCGGTCAAATCCGCCGATTTCATTTAGATCCTGCATGCTGAATCCTTCACTGCTCTGGTTGTTAGAAGTGCCGATGAGGCTGACTTGGAGCGTGTCTCTAAAGAGATTTATCAAGCCGCCTGTTTCGTACCGTTTATCAGTGCCATAACCAGCAAACAGTTTTCCTAATATACCCTGGTGAACTTCCTTTTTGAGTCTAAGGTTTATGATTTTGGGGATATCCGCTTTTTCTCTGGTCTCTGTAGCAATGGTGTTTTTTTCATCCACGATCTGTACTTTTTTAATGAGTTCAGCGGGTAGGTTTTTGAGCAGGACTTTTGGGTTGCTACCAAAAAAATCTTTTCCATCCACCGTTATTTTGCTAACCCGCTGCCCGTCTGCATAGATTTCATCATTACTGCGGAACTCAATACCGGGTATTTTCTTGAGCAATTCTTCGACTACTGCATTTGGCATCGTCTTGAAAAAATCGGTATTGTATTCAAGCGTATCCTTATTCATTCTGACAGCGACCCCGGATTCAACCAACACATCTGCCAGCAGACTGGTATCCGGGTGTAAGGAGACTCTTTGATAAATGTCCTGTGTTGACGAAGCAGATGCGGGTATTTTTTGCGGCCGGAAGCCAAGAAAGGATATGACGAAACTTGTTCCGCTAGTCAGCTTAAGGTGTTTAAATTGGAATTTACCGGTCGTGTCTGTTAGGCCGAATGCCAGAAATGCAGAGTCTCTATCCCGGATGAGTACCACGGAGGCGCTAGCCAGGGGGAGGCTATCCACTGCATTAGTGATGGTGAAATTTACATTGTTTCTTTGTGCAAATAGTTCGGTGCAAAGACAGTTTGTGACAATAAACAACAAGATCAGATTACGTAGAATTTTACTCAAATTTGAAGATGTTTGGTATTTTGGATGCCACAATATAATGAATTACAACAAAGTAAGCGTGGTTAGCCCGTTATTTTTATCAAAAAAAGAATGCGGAAAAAGCAAACACAGTGATTAAGGTCGTTAAAGAATAGTTGAATCAACTTTCCTTCGCCTGAAAGGCGGGGGTTTCAAACCCAGAAAATAAATAATGAAAATGGTTTTGATGGATTTACAGGATTAGGCATCAACCTGTTTTTAACTGCTGGGGTGACTCAGTCAGAATTTCAACCTGTGAACGGATATATTGACGAACTTTTTCTGACGATGTTTCGCCTAGTGAATTTACTCAAATTTCAATAGTAAGCAGGTGTTCTGTCCGGGAATGATCCGTTATGCAATACCGGACTAAAAGAGATCACGCTTTATCCGCCTAAAACATTGGCGCGATGTTCTAGCCCCCATTCAATCATCACGTCCAGCACTTTCTTGATCGATTTTCCTGATTCTTCCAGTTCATACTCAACCTTAACGGGAACGGTATCATAAACCGTTCGTTTGACGATTCCATTTGCTTCAAGATCCCTCAATTCTTTCGAGAGCATCCTTGGAGTAATTTTAGGAATGTCCCTGCCCAATTCTTTAAAACGCTTTTTCCCAAAGCGTAAGGAGGCTATAATAGGTAGTTTCCATTTGCCATTTAAAACATTCATCGTGTCGTTGACTGCCATGATAAATGAGTTAGGGCAACTTTTCAGCTCTTTTAATTCCTGTTTTATATTCATCTTCTCTTAGTGATTAACAATACTATACTAACTGATACCGGTATACAATGGTATATCAGTTACTATTATATAGCGAAGGTAGCATAATTTTGCCTATCCAAATATGTTTCACAATAATAAAAACAAAATGAATAAAATCTTAGTCACAGGAGCAACAGGGCATTTAGGCAAAGCCACTATTGAACATCTGATCAAAAATACCGCTGCGGAAAATATCGTCGCTTTTGCCAGAGATATTGAAAAAGCCAAAGTACTAGTGGAAATTGGTATTGAAGTCAGGATCGGAAATTTTGATAATCCGCCGGCCCTTGATCATGCAATGGAGGGGATTGACAAACTATTGCTTATTTCCGGTGTAGAAATGAACCGCGTTCAGCAGCACAAAAATGTAGTGGACGCAGCAAAAAAAGCAGGTGTACGGCACATTGTCTATACTAGTATTCCTCTGAGAGATATCGATAATTCCGCTGTTAAAATTTTAATGGAAAGCCATTTCCAGACGGAAGATTACATTAAAGAGAGCGGATTGACCTATACGTTCCTGCGCAATTCGCTATATGCAGATGTTATTCCCATCTATGTGGGTGAAAAGGTATTTGAGACAGGTATTTATTATCCGGCGGGAAATGGAAAAGTTGCTTTCGCGCTTCGCAGGGAGATGGGCGAAGCTGCAGCCAATGTATTGTTGCAGGATGGTCATGGAAACAAAACCTACGAGATTACAGGTGGTGAGCTTAATTCTTTTGAAGATATTGCCCGAGATCTTAGTTTGCTTTCTGGTAAAACAGTGCGCTATACCAATGCTGATGCCGGGGCATTTTCCGATAAGCTAAAAGAATCTGGTATTCCCGAAGACTTTGTTTTTATCCTCGGCGGTTTTGCCTCTGACATCAAAAACAGACAATACGAAATATTAAGTCCAGATCTTGAAAATCTGCTTGGAAGAGAGCCGGCTTCATTGGAAGACAGTTTAAAAGAAATTTACACGAATGTTTAAAAGATAGGCTTAGCGATTTAAATTAACACATTTTTTTGGGCAGTACCTATTAACCTCCTGAACTCTGATTACAAATCATCAGGTGACTTGAAAGAATCTTAAATTAAAATTGATCGTAAGATAATAGTTTGAAATAAAATGAAAATAGAAATCTGGAGTGATATTATGTGCCCATTCTGCTACATAGGAAAGCGGAAATTTGAACAGGCATTGAAGCAATTTTCTAATAAGGAAGGAGTCGTCTTGGACTGGAAAAGCTTTCAGTTGATGCCTGAATTAAAAACACTATCCGGTAAGAATATGGACGAGTTTCTCGCTGAGCACAAGGAAATAAGCCTGGAGGAGGCCAAAGCGATGAATAGGCAGGTTATTGAAATGGCCAAACAGGTAGGACTAGTCTATAATTTTGACATCGCGATCCCTGCCAATACATTTAACGCCCATCGTTTCATCCATTTCGCTAAACAACATGGAAAGCAAAATGAGGCAGAGGAAATACTGTTTCGTTCCTATTTTACGGATGGGAAAAACATCAATGATTATCCTACGCTTATCCAGTTGGGTGAAGCAATGGGTCTGGATCGCGTTGAGCTGAATACAGCTCTGGAAAACGGAAGTTTTGCTAATGATGTGAACCGTGACATATACGAAGCCCGCCAGATTGGTGTTCGTGGCGTTCCGTTTTTTGTCTTCAATGGGAAATACGGCGTATCGGGAGCGCAAGCACCTGAAACTTTTTTGGAAACACTGGAAAATTCTTTTGCCGAATGGAGAACGGAAAACCCGGAAAGCAAACTCGATGTTATAGAAGGACAAAGCTGCACTCCTCAGGGAGAATGTGATTAGAACAAACAGACAAAATATCAGCGTAGGTCTAATGACAGTCGGTTATTGATTCAGGAGTCGGCTGATGTCGAAGTATGCTTATCCTGTAAGTAAGTGCCAGGGGCCTTTGTATTTAATAGCTCATTTTAAGTCGACAAATCTGTAGACTAGCTGCCTTACCGTTCAAGTAGCCTTACTTCAGCATTAGCTATATTGTTCCTCAGGCAAAACGGAGTTTTTCCTCCTCCAGATCCAGCTGAGAAAGATGTTTACGAATGATTTCCTCATTCAACTCCTTTTCCTGTTTATTTTTTTTGAGCAACCATTTACGCTGTTCGTTCAGTATGTCCCGGTAAACGGCTTTGCAATCCGCTGCCATTTCGATCTTGTCGGTTGCAGTTGAACTGTGGTCCTGCCATTTTTCGGCCATTTGTTGCAGTATAGGATAAGTCGCCAACGCATCTTTATAATTGTTACTCAGGTACTGAAGTGAAAACGCTGCCAATTGTTGGCGAATTAGTAGCGATTTCTCATCATCGGGCAAATCCGCATTACGATCTGGCAGTTTGATTTTCCTTATTAAAAAGGGAAGGGTTAGCCCTTGAATGAGTAGGGTCAGCAGTATTACGACAAAAGTGATAAATAATATCAGGTTCCGCTGTGGAAACGCAGTATTTGCAGATAGCTGTACAGGAATCGACAAAGCAGCAGCTAAGGAGACAACTCCCCGCATGCCGGACCAACCCATAAGTAAGGGTGCTTTCCAACCTGGGTTTCTACTGTCCGCCACTGTGATGAAATTTCTGGCGATCAGGGTGAAACCGACTGCGCCATAGGCTGCAAGTATTCGACCGACGATTAATACTCCGGTTATTAAAACCCCATAACCAATAGCAGAAACGATGCTTACGCCACCAAGTCCACTTACGATAACGGGCAAATCGAGTCCTATAAGTGTGAATACGAGGCCATTGAGGACAAAACTCAGGCTTGACCAGAAATTAATGCCTCTTAAACGAGATGTGCTATTTAGATAATAATGCCTTTTATAAGACAATAGAAGACCTCCACACACAACCCCTAATACACCAGAACTATGTATTTCCTCTGCGGCCATGTACATGACATAAGGTGAGATAATACTGAGTATAATATCCATATTGGCATCAGTGGGTAAATATTTGTGCGCCTTCATGAATACCCATCCTACAATGAGACCGGCGCCTGCACCGCCAAGTACCATCCAAACAAAGCTAAGGGCTGCTTCCTGCCAGACGAACTGCCCGGTGGCGACTGCTATAAAAGCGAAGCGGAATATGATAAGCGACGATGCGTCGTTAAGCAGACTTTCTCCTTCCAGCATGGAAGCCATTCGTTTTGGGACTTTTACAAATTTTAAAATAGCACCAACACTTACTGCGTCAGGTGGTGATACAATTGCTCCCAATAAGAAACCGAGCGGGAGTGAAAAGCCTGGAATAAATGCGTTGGCAACAAATGCAACCGAACAGGCGGTCAAAAATACGACCACAAATGCAAAACTGAATATGACCCGCCGCCAGCGCCATAATTCTTTCCAGGAGATAGACCAGGCCGCGTCAAATAAAAGAGGTGGCAGGAAAATAATAAAAACCAGTTCGGGATCAATTGGAATGAGCGGTATTCCGGGAATAAGGCTTATTAATAATCCGGCAACTACCAGAAGAACCGGGTAGGCAATCTTTATCTTTTTTGCCACCATTATCAGCAGTATAATGGCAGCCATCAAGGCTAGAAAAAAGGTAAATTGTATTTTCATGAAATGGGATTTGAATTGACCTTGGCGAGGGAAGATTTCTGTTTAGTTCAATTTTCTATACTCGTTTGGAAAGACACCAGCCTTTTGTTTAATTAGCCTGGTAAAATGCTGTGGATATCTAAAGCCTAAGGGGTAGGAGATTTCACTTACAGATTTACAGAAATCAAAAATTCTTTTTTTGCCAATAGCTATCACCTTAGACTTAATATACTCCTGTGGCGATTTGTCCGTCTCTTTTTTGACTAAATCTCCAAAATAATTAGCGAAGTGTTTCAACTCACCTGCAATGTAGGTTACTGAAGGTAATCCCAGTTGCTGCGGTTTATCGGATACAAAATATTGATGAAGCAGTTCTTCAAATTTCCCTAGTATTCCTTTATTTTCGTGTTCTCTTGTAAAAAAATGCCGGTCATAAAACCTTGTACGGTAATTTAGAAAGCGTTCAATATTAGACAGGATCAGCGTCTTACTGTGCTTATCAATACTTTGATTCAATTCGTATAGGATTTTTGTAAAACAGTCCAGTATGGGCTGCCTTACTTTATCAGAAAGATGCAAAGCCTCCTTTAACTCATAAGAGAAAAAGGCATAGTCCTGAATATGTTTTCCCAGATGTGTGCCCTTGATGAGTGCCGGGTCAAAAAGCAGGGCCCATCCTTTAGGTGCAAAGGTTTTCTCTTTTGGGGGTACTCCAATAATTTGCCCTGGAGCGATAAAGGCTAATGTTCCCTCCTGGTAATCGTAATTCTCTCGTCCATACTTCAAATCATCACATTTAACCTCTTTAAGATAAACGGCATAAACCCCGAAATTAAAAGTGCTGGCAGGCATCGGATTTGCTTTGGCTAGGTCGAGCACAGTTATTAGACGATGGAGCATCATGGCACCCCGCATTTGATTAAATTCGGTTACTCTTTTCAGTTGTACGACCTCTTCCATGATCTGATTGCTTTTGTTATGACAAATTTAAGAAATCTGGCGAAGCAATAACCTTTCTTTCAAGGGTATCTGTAATAATGATAGCAAATCCAGTAATCTGTATAAGCATACCTTCAGCATCAATTCGGATCTTTGTGATCGAAAATGTTACTAGTTGGATTATTTAGGAGCCATTTAGTTCATAATTATAAAATTAAATAGATGAAAAAGAGAATATTGGGCAAAAGCGGGTTAGAAGTATCTGAACTCGGGCTTGGTTGCATGGGGCTAAGTTTTGGTTATGGCCCTGCCTCTGACAAACAGACTGCTATTCAACTTATTCGTTCCGCCTTTGAAATGGGCGTGACCTTTTTTGATACTGCGGAGGCCTATGGTCCGTTTGTAAACGAATCATTAGTCGGAGAAGCCCTGAAACCTGTGCGTGGTCAGGTAGTTATCGCGACCAAATTTGGTTTTAAAGAAGGAAAGCCGGATCTGGGTATGGATAGCAGGCCAGAGACGATAAAAACAGTCGTTGAAGCCGCTTTACAACGATTGAGAACGGACTATATTGACCTTTTCTATCAACACCGGGTAGATCAGGCTGTTCCGATTGAAGATGTTGCCGGGGTGATCCAGAGACTGATTGGAGAAGGTAAGATCCGTCACTGGGGATTATCTGAAGCCGGCGCGGAGACAATTCGTAAAGCACACAGGGTACAGCCAGTAGCGGCACTCCAAAGCGAGTATTCTCTGTGGTGGCGGGAACCCGAAGGAACCGTACTTCCTGTATTAGAAGAATTGGGAATTGGTTTTGTTCCTTTCAGCCCCTTAGGAAAAGGATATCTGACAGGCGCAATCAATGAAAATAGTTTAGGCGCAATTCTTTTAATAACAAACCCGGATAGTAATATGATCATTATAAAAACGCATGCATTCGTTCAAAGAGGTTTTCATAAGTTATACTGTCTGTTGCCTTTATTTTTACTGATATCTTCATGCTCCAACGGGCAAGAGATAAAACCAGAAACCAAGGTGTTGGTTGTGTATTTATCTCGAACAAACAATACAAAAGCAGTGGCAGAAATCATCCATAGTTATGTAGGTGGTGATTTGATCGAGATAAACTTAAAAACCCCGTATCCTAAGGACTATAAGACGACCGTAAATCAGGTTGCAAAGGAAAATGAAACCGGATTCTTACCAGCTTTAAGCACGCGTATCGATAGTATTGAACAATATGAGGCCGTGTTTGTCGGGTTTCCAACCTGGGGGATGCAGTTGCCACCACCCATAAAAAGCTTCCTGAAACAGTATGATTTTTCAAGGAAAACGATTATGCCTTTCAATACCAATGCTGGGTTTGGTGCCGGAAGCAGTTTTCAGCAAGTACGTAGCCTCTGTCCGAATAGTGAAGTATTGGGTGGGTTTACGGTAAATGGCGGTATTGAAAGAGACGGTGTCTATCTCGTGGTAAAAGGACAACGGGCTTTAGCTATTAAAGCCGAAGTCAGGAATTGGCTGCAGCGCATTAAGAGTCGCGTGGC
>DATJDF010000354.1:0-18670 GCA_035497555.1 Arachidicoccus sp.
CATACCAACAGGAATTTTAAAGCCTTGTACATGAATTGCATATATTTAAACGTCATTTATAACAAAAAGAGGACGCTTTTTCTTACGGAAAAAACATCCTCTTTTTGTTATTTTTCATTCGAAAAATAATCCATCTCCAAAAAAACGGATCATTCTCAGATCGATAATCTTATCCTAATTCAGGGTATAATGGGAACCCGGCCATAAATTCATTGACTTCACGCTTCACTGCTGCTATAACGGACTCTTCCTCCGAATGCGTCAAAACTTTGTCTACCGCATCGGCGATAAAATTCATATGTGATTCATTCATGCCTCTGGTCGTGACAGCCGCCACACCAAAACGGACACCTGATGTAATAAAGGCCGAACGGTCATCAAAGGGCACCATGTTTTTATTGGCCGTAATTTCTGCTTTGACAAGTGCCTGTTCTGCTTTTTTGCCACTTATGTCCTTGTTACGCAGATCAATCAACATCAGGTGATTATCCGTGCCACCGCTGATGATATTGTATTCCTTATCCATAAAAGCCTTAGCCAAAGCCTGTGCATTTTTCAAAACCTGATGGGCATATTGGGTATAATCATCCGTCAGAATTTCCCCGAATGCAATAGCCTTTGCTGCAATAACGTGTTCTAATGGACCGCCCTGGATACCCGGGAAAACGCCCAAATCAAGTAAGGTGCTCATTAGTCTTACATTCCCTTTGTTATCCGTAATACCCCATGGATTTTCAAAATCGTTACGCATCATAATAATGCCACCTCTTGGTCCACGCAAAGTTTTATGTGTGGTAGAAGTAACAATATGACAATGATCAAATGGATCATTCAGTAAATTTTTTGCAATCAGGCCGGCCGGGTGAGCAATATCAGCCATAACAAGTGCCCCGATTTCATCTGCGACCTTGCGGATCCTTTCATAATCCCAGTCACGGCTATAAGCACTTGCGCCACATATAATTAGTTTCGGCTTTAATGTCCGGGCCTTTTCTTCCAGCATATCGTAATCAACCAGACCTGTCTCTCTCACTACCCCGTAAAAATGTGCCTCATATAATTTACCACTGTAATTTACCGGTGAACCATGTGTCAGGTGACCACCCATACTCAGATCAAGGCCCAAAATCCGGTCTCCCGGTTTCAAAACCGCCAGGTGAACCGCAGCATTTGCCTGCGCGCCGCTGTGTGGTTGTACATTTGCATAACCAATGTTAAATATTTCTTTGAGCCGGTCAATAGCTAACTGTTCTGTCTGATCCACCACTTCGCATCCTGCATAATATCTTCTGCCAGGATAACCTTCTGCATATTTATTTGTAAGCACTGAACCCATCGCCTGAATCACCTGTAAGCTTGTAAAGTTCTCAGAAGCAATCAATTCAATGCCGCTGCGCTGTCGAAGTAATTCCTGATGGATAAGGCCAAAAACCTGGTTATCTCGTTGCATCCTTTGTATTTTTGAAAATTAATGTAATTTGGGCGTGAATTTACTACATTCGTGCAAAATAGCGGAGGATTCCGTAAAATAAATATCCTTCAATAACGACTGTTCGGGAGTTTGAGGAGGGGAGACACGCGAAAAAATCTTTTCATGAAAGCAATAATTCCGGTAGCCGGTACAGGTGCCAGGCTTCGACCACACACCTACACACAACCGAAAGCCTTATTGCCGCTGGCAGGCAAAACCATCCTGAACTTCATCGTTGATCAGCTCAAGGATGCTGGCATTCAGGACTTTATTTTCATTATTGGCTACTTGGGCGAAAAGATTGAAGAATATGTCTCGCAGACCTATCCGGATCTCAATTGCCAATATGTCTTTCAATCAGAAAGACACGGAACGGGGCCGGCTATTGCTCTTACGCAAAAACTCGTTGGCGATGATGAAGTGTTTATTGTCATGGGTGATACGATCTGTGATTTTGACATGAAGGAAGTTCTTGCCAGTCCTTATTCTATGATTGGCGTACAAAAGGTTGACGATCCGCGCGGTTTTGGAGTAGCTGAAATTAACCAGGAAGGTTTTATCGAGCATCTGGTCGAAAAGCCCAAAATACCTATGAGCAATACAGCCCTTGTCGGCCTTTATAAAATCAAGGAAACTGACATTATGTATGATTGTCTCTCACATATTTACGCCCAAAATATCACGACAGAGGGCCAGTTCCACTTAACGGATGCCTTACAGTGCATGATTTCCCGTAAAGCGCGTATCAAAACTTTCAAGGTCAAACACTGGTATGATTGCGGGCGTAAAGAAACGCTGCTGGAGACCAATGCTTTGCTGCTGAAAAAAAATGGCAATGACATCCATCCAACGGCCCAGATAGATAATGCAATTATTCAACCGCCCGTAAGTATCGGCGCCGGAACCAAAATATTCAATACGATCATCGGACCACACGCTTCAATAGGTGCCAATACCGTCATTGAACAGTCCGTTATCCGGGATTGTATTATAGGTTCCTTTTCCAATCTCCATGAGGTCGTTCTTGACAATTCACTTATTGGTAACGATGCCAGTGTAAAGGGATTAAGTCGAAACCTCAATATCGGAGACAATACAGAAATTGATTTTGGATAGTTCCTAACCTAATTTAACCCATCCCCCATATCTATATGAGTTTCGATACCGTCTGTTGTAGTAATTCCCCGGTATGAGGTTTATTTTCCACAGATAGAAGTGCTAACCAATTCTTCATTATTTGTCCACCTGATGGGGTCATAAAGGATTCCGGGTGAAACTGAAGACCATAGACCGGCAGCGTCGTGTGTCTAATCGACATGGCAATATATTTAGAATCAATTCCATCCTGGAAATTATACCATCCAACATTGCTCTCTAAATCTTCACCCTTGTTCTCCGCAGCGTTCTGGGACACAGAAGACTGTACCGGTCTGCCAGACAGCCGCTGGATTTCACACTTGCTGGTAATCAATAGTTCGGGAACATGAATTTTGCTGTCCATTGCCCAGGAATGATATAAACCCACCTGTAACGGGAAGTTCAAGTCTTTAAACAAAGGGCAGGAGCAGCCGCGTTCCAGCCAGACCTGGCGACCGTGCCTGATCTCAGGCAGATTATACAATCTGCCTCCAAAATGAACAACAATCGCCTGTAGTCCAAGGCATATCCCTAAGACTGGGATCTTTCTGGACCCCAGCAAACAAGCATCCAATAGCTCAAAAATATCAGGATAGTCCGTCGGCAAACCAGGGCCAGGCGATAAAACAACACCATCATAGTCCTCCGGTTCACAGTTTCTTACAGCTGCTACCTGGATCACATGAACTGTCTTAACACCCGCCTCTTCCAGTAACTGAACTAAATTATAGGTAAAGGAGTCATTATGATCAATTATCAATATTTTTGCACCTACTCGCATTGACATGATTATAGACACAAAGGAACTATTTTTTGAACGTATTAATCAACTTTACCAAAGAAAAGTACCGTTTTTCTTCCTGACCGATTACGCCTGTCGGCAGATGGAAGTTACACCGCTCAGCGAGTTGTCCACATCAGCCGTCAACTTCCAGCTACCCGGTTATATACATGAAGCCAGTCCAGGAACCTGCTCAGAAAGCGAGACAATTAACAGTTCTATCCCGGAAAATAAAAGTAGGCTATCAACCCACCGGTCACTAGAGTGGGAGAAGTCTCCGATAAGCTATGATACTTATCTTACTGCCTATAATAAAGTACAAAGGGAATTGCAACTGGGCAATTCCTATCTGGTGAATCTTACCTGCAGCACCCCGGTCAAAACCAATTTCACCTTAAAAGAGCTTTACCAATTAGGGGCTGGCAAATACAAACTATGGTACCGGGATCAGTTTGTACACTTTTCACCAGAGCCTTTTATTCGCATTGACGCAGTGACTATCAGTAGTTTTCCGATGAAGGGCACTATTGATGCAATGCAGGCTGGCGCAGTGGATCAGCTGATACAAAGTGACAAAGAAACGGCTGAACAATTTACGATTGTGGACCTTATTCGTAATGACCTGAATCAGGTTGCACTACAGGTTGAAGTCGAAGATTTCAGGTATGTTGAAAAATTACATACCAATCAGAAAGATCTCTATACCGTTAGCTCCAAAATAACTGGCAGGCTTCGCCCCCGGTTTTTAGATCGTCCCGGGGATATACTGGCGGCCATGCTGCCAGCTGGTTCCGTTACAGGTGCCCCGAAAGCAGCTACCTGCCAGATTATTGCAGATAGCGAAACCCATCAGCGTAATTACTATACCGGCGTATGGGGTTGTTATAACGGCCTCTCACTGGACAGCTGTGTCATCATACGGTATTTGGAGAAAAGTAAAGAAGGTTTTACCTTTAAAAGCGGTGGAGGAATTACCTCCATGAGTGACCCGAAAACCGAATATCAGGAAATGATAGATAAAGTCTATGTCCCCCTTTATTGAATCCATATGGTTCCAGCAAGGCCAGATGCCATTACTTAACTGGCATCAGGATAGGTTTACCCATACTCAAATGGCCAACTGGCATACAATAACTTATCCTGACCTGAAGACCTGCATCCTGCAGAACGCTGTAATGCCAACAGACAATAGAAAATACAAATGCCGGGTACTCTATGGTCCTGATAAAACAGAAACGACTTTCACCCCTTACCTGCCGAAAAAAATTTTAAATTTAAGGATCATCCAGGCACCTTTGATCGATTATCAATTTAAATCTGCAGACCGGCAAGTGCTGAATCACTTAACAGCAACCTTACCACCATTAACTGAAGTACTCATTTTACAAAAGGGACTCCTGACAGACAGTTCATTTTCAAATCTGGCATTTTTTGATGGCTGGAATTGGCATACACCATCTGTCCCACTCCTTGCTGGCGTTCACCGCCAGAAACTGCTGGACGAAAAGATATTACTGCCCAGGGCGATTAAATTGACAGATCTTGAAAAATATCAGAAGATTCGTCTGATTAACGCCATGGTTAGTTGGGAAGACACTTGGGAATTACCCATTTCTGCAATCCAGATGGAGGTAATAGAACAATAGCTATCATCTCATAAATAGTTCCTGATCGAGTCATTTAATTCTATTAACTATTGATTATCATTTTATTGTATTGAAATAATCTTCATTTGAGTTCTGGCTCCCAGAGAAAAAACTTACATTTGAAACTCAGTCCTTTAATCGGTCATTATTTTCTAAAACTAAAACAGCACCATTTCTCAAATGAAAAATTTACTTTTTTTCGGTCTCTTTTTATGTGGCTCGGTAATGATGGCCTGCAATAGCAAGCCGGTTTCAGAGATACCGCGTCCGGATCATGTCGTCATTGTAATGTATGAAAATCACAAATACAGCCAGGTGGTCGGATCCCCCAATGCGCCTTATATCAGTTCTTTAACTAAGGATGCCGCGGTCTTCACCAATTCGCATGGCGTCATTCATCCAAGTCAACCTAATTATCTTGCTTTTTTCGCCGGTGATGTCCAGGGCGTAACCGGCGATGAATGCCTTGATTCAGTTTCACCATACAGCACGCCAAATCTAGGCGCTTCATTAATCAAAAAAGGATTTAGCTTCAAAGGATATGCGCAAGGCTTACCGGAAATAGGCAGTAAAATCTGTAACGGTCCAAAAAGTGAGCTCACGGGCGGGCATCTGTATGCCAGAAAACATTGCCCCTGGGTGAATTGGCAAGGGACGGGGCCAAATAACTTCCCGGATTCTGTTAGTCATCCAATGACGGATTTCCCTACAGACTATAACCAGTTACCTAACGTATGTTTTGTCATACCCGATATGGATAACGATATGCATAATATCGGCAAGCCCGGAGATTCAGCAGCAATTCAAAGAGGTGACACCTGGCTTAAAGACAACCTCAGCGGGTATATTCAGTGGGCCAAAACGCATAATAGTCTTCTGATTTTTACTTTTGATGAAGATGACTTTACCGCAGAAAACAGAATTCCAACCTTTTTCATTGGCGAGCAAGTGAAAGCAGGTGAATATGACCAGCGAATCAATCATTTTGACGTATTAAGAACCATGGAAAAAATGTTTGATCTGCCAGAAACCATGAAAGACACTTCCGCACACGCTATTTCCTATGTCTGGAAATAGCTGCTTAACAGGACCGATCTACAAGGTCAAAAGCAGATTGTAGATCGGACTTACCTTAAAATAAAAGAAGATGAGAAAGCTGATAGCCAATTTCAATAATAATGCCTCCCCGGTATGGCGGGTCCTCCCTAAATACATTAAAGTTTTTTCGATTTACTTTTTTCTGCATGCTGTTATATTAGTTATTTTGCTGCTGGCAGAGGCGATTAGTCATCATGGATTTAATTTCAGATCCACCATATACAATCTGCCTTCCGCATCAATATCGACTCCATTAGGGAAAGTAATAGTGGGCATCTACTTATTAAAAGCGCTAGTCGCCTGGGGCTTTTATAAAGGCACCAAATGGGCACTCCCGCTTGCTTTTTTTGACGGACTAAACGGCATACTACTCTGGTTATTTATACTTTTACAACCAGCGATTATTGATAAGGATATTATTCAAACTGGTGTATCCATTGATATTTTGTTTTTACTACCTTATACCGCCTTTGCTTTTCACAGTTTCCCAAAAATCGGAGACACCTCGCATCTTTGCTAATTGCTGGGTAAAAATTACGAACCTCGAGCTGCTATTTTATTGGGAGAATTCATCCGTTTCCTTTAAGCCATGGTAATGACGAACATTCACTTGAATAAATCCTTCATCATTACTTCCGAAATAATACGGCCGGTATAATAAATATTTTGCTTCGTTCCATACGTTGTAATCATGGTAGGAAAAATCGTTTTTCTGGTCTTGGATTTTTCTTTAAAAACGTTCATTTTGTGATCCAGCGTTGCTGCATATTTTTTATCAATAACGAACTCTTTGGTAGAAAATTTCATCTCACACAAATTGATGCAATGGTCTTGACGGTCGAGCAAGAGGTCAATCTGTACACCAATCTCTTCCTGAAGTGCGATGTAACTCCAACTTGAAGATTCCGTATATATACCTCCAATGCCAAGTGCGTTTTTTATTTGCTGTACATGTTTTTGGCAAACAGCTTCAAAGGCAAATCCGCTCCAACTGGTATACGACTGACCCTCTGTTATCTTATGCCAGGATCCCGGCCCTGTAATTCGATTACGATCGATAAATTTTAAGTAAAATAAGGAATACTCGTCTGATAATTTATAAATTCCGTCACGAATCGTTTTTTCAAATGGAATATATTGCGTAATAAATCCAGAATGTTCAAGCTCATCGAATAATCTGGTGGTTGTGCCACCTGTAGAGAGTCCACAAGTTTTAATAACTTCACTACGTGTCATTCCTTTTGCCTTCAGCGCAAGTTGTCTTACGATCGCTTCATGTTGGTCAGCATTTTTAAACAGAGACCGGTAAAGTACGTTAAATTCATTCTTTAATAATCCATTTTTCTCAAAAAAGAGTTTGTCGATTACTTGATTTGCACTTTCGCCTTTATTAACTTGTTTTAGATACTGGGGGATACCACCCATCGCCATATATAGTTGCAATATCTGATAGGAATCCAATCTGATACCGCGACTTAAAAGGTAGGTCTCAGTTTCCCTTAAGTTAAAAGGCAATAATTGGATTGTTCTACTTACCCTGTTATGAAGCCCACCCTTGTTGTGTAGAATATTTTCAATCATCCAGGAGGCAGCAGAGCCGCAAATGACCACTTTCAACAACGGCTTACGTGATCCCCAGGTATTCCACCAGTGCCCAAAAGCGGATAAAAAACCGGATTTTGGTGTATGAATCCATGGAAATTCATCAAACATCACCACCAAAGGTTGCTCTTTAAATTTCGTTTGCAAAAAATCACTCAAAAATTGAAATGCTTGTGTCCAGCTATCTGCGCGTGCAGGCGGAATCATTGAATTCATGGACTGTTGGAGGGATCTGCTAAAATTCAATAGTTGTTCACCATATCCCGCTTCATGAATTCCTGTACATTCAAACACAAGGTGTTTCTCGTAGTAATTTCGGATCAGAAAAGTTTTTCCAATTCGACGACGACCCAAAATGGCAATTAGCTCCGCTTCTTTAGTATTGAGCATCTCCCCCAATATTCTTTTCTCTGCATCACGGCCAATGATTGTTTCTGACATAATTATGGAAGATTTTGTTATAGTATATTTGTCCACAAATATACCATAAAGCATAGTTGTGGACAAATATAGCACATCATATTTGTCCATAAGTCCTCTTGAAAACATAGTTATGGACAATTATAGCTTATTATACTTGTCCACAAGTCCTTCTTAAAACATAGTTATGGCTAGATATTGGCTTTGCTTTATTCCCGGATTTGTCTTCTAATAGCCTATAGGCCAACTTTCGCACATGATTCAATACCCCGGTGTCCGCTTTTTTTGCCTAAAAGCATAACCTACATCATCACAGCACTACAATCCGACAATCTTGTCTGCATAATGGCATCAGAATAACTAGCCCAATTCATTATCCCTTATGCCCAATAAACGAGCAATGGGTAACGGAGTACTAAATCCTCCATCACCCATTGCCTCTTTATAATTTCCTTAATGCCCGCTGTTCATTAGCTGGACATACAAAGTTGGTTTAAACATATTATTTTTAGATAGCTGCAGATGCTGTTATTCTGGAATCAGTACTTACCAGCCACCGCTGGCACCACCGCCCCCACTGCTTCCACCACCGAAGCCGCCAAATCCACCTCCACCGCCGCCGAAGCCGCCGCCACCACCGAAGCCTCCTCCGCCGCCGCCACGTCCGGCTGCAGCTCCCAGGATCATTGGCAACAGTATGGAGCTCCAGCCCCCACGGCTGGCAACACCACCGCCCCCACCGCCTTTACTGGAGCCAATAATCAGCCAGAGTACAACGGCCAGAATTACTAAAAAGACGATAAGGCCACCGCCTTCATCCTTTTTCTCTCTGGGAACCTTATATTCTCCTGCTGCGGCTTTTTCCAGCGAATTGATCGCTTCATCTATGCCCCGGTAATAATTGCCCGCCTGAAAATTTGGGGCAAGGTCATTTTCTATTATACTCTTGGACTGGACATCTGTTATCGCACCTTCCAGACCATATCCGACTTCAATTTTTATTTTCCTATCTGATGCTGCAATCAGCAGTAACACCCCGTTATTATTCTTACTGCCACCAATACCCCAGGATCTGAATAGCTTTACTGCATAATCTTCAATTGGATAATCCTTGAGTGTCGGGATAATAACGACACTGATCTGATTGGATGTGCTGTCGTCAAAGGCGACCAATTTTTGTTCCAGAATTTCCTGCTGTTCTTTTATCAGGATGCCGGCCTTGTCCACAAGTAGCCGCGGCGGATTAGGCGGCGGCAATAAATCCTGGGCATGCAGGTTACCTAATGCAAGAAAGCAGAGTAAAAAAAGTAAAAGTCCGGGTAACTTATTTTTATGGAAAAAATTCACTCTGATAATAATTTTAAAAGCTATTTGCCGTAGACAATATCGTCCGGGAGCTCATTTAGATCGCTTTTTTTGTTATAAGGAAAAGCAGCCTTCAATGCATCCCCTATGGCCAGTACCATGTCCTGAATGCCTAGCGCATAACTCTGCTGACCAAATTGCTTTACAATGCGCTGTACTTCCTGCTGCCAGAAAGCGGCTCCAACTTTCTGATCAATACCTTCATCTCCAAATACCGCTAGTTGCCGATCTTTCATGGCAAGATAAACCAGCACACCATTCTTAGCCTCTGTCTCGTACATGTGTAGCTTTTCAAAGAGTTCTTTGGCCCTGTCCAATGCGTTAACATAACCGCAGCGACTTTCCACAAACAGCCTGATCTCGCCGCTTGTCTCAGATTCTGCGCGCTTAATCGCATCGACAATCAATTGCTGATCGTCCGGACTGAAAAAACCAGGATCTTTCTTTTTGAATATATTCAGCATGTTCAGATTACTACTATAGAACAGCCGCATTACCTAAGGAAATCAGGTAATGCAGCTATTCAAATTATTTAATATCAAAATTGATATCTGGCGCCTTTTCAGAACCGGCATCTGCTTTATAGTAGGCTTTCTCATGGAAGCCAAATAGTCCGGACAAGATGTTTTTAGGGAAAGTCTTCACCTGGAGGTTATAAGAATTAACCGCGGCATTATAATCCCTTCTGGCTATATTAATACGATTTTCTGTCCCTTCAATCTGGGTCTGAAAATCCTGGAAGGCTTTAGTTGTCTTTAGGTCCGGATAAGCTTCAGAAACAGCCATCAACCGGCTAAAAGCGCCTTGTAATTGAGATTGGGCTGCCTGGTACTTAGCAAGGCTCGCAGGATCGTTGATATCAACAGTAACACTCGTTGCCTTTGAACGGGCACTGATAACATCATTCAGGGTCGATTTTTCAAAATTCGCTGACCCCTGGATCGTTTTGATAACACTATTGTACAGGTCTGTACGACGTTGATAGTTTGTTTCAACATTACTCCAGACCTGTTGTACTTGTTGGTCTTGTTTTACAAGATTATTATAGCCATTACAGCCATAAGCACCTAAAATGACGGCAACAATAATAAGGATAATCCAGCCTTTCTTCATGGGTTTTGATTTTAGTTTTATTTGCGAAGATCATTTATTTTAAAAGGGATTCTTCACATTCTATCTTAAAAATAATGCATTTTATTCATTCAGCCATATTCCAACCCCTTTTCTTTCCGGTATTTACCGAATTCTCACCGACTGCGACCCGCTATTCTACAAAGAACAACCGAAGGATATAGGAGAGCTCATAAACAATAAAAACACTTACCAGCATTCCATGAAAGCGCTTATTTGACACTTTCATGGCTATCAGACATAATGCAATATGGAATGCAGCTCTGATGGGGTATTCAATATGATGTATCAGATAATAATCGTTTCCTTTGATCAGTGTATCGACCACATCGGCTGCAAAAGTCAGTGCCAGTGTGCCAAAAAACCAATTTTTTCTCCGGAAAAAATATTGTTTATACTCACCGCCATAGTCTTTGACATCTTCCGGCATGAGTAGTGCACATAGCAGATAATACATACCGGTATAGATAATCAGAAAGAAATATTTCGGGAAAATCCAGGTCTTCAGATTATGGAGATTGTACTCCCACCACCAAAAATGAACCATCAAAAGGAAAATATATAAACACCAGAGCAAATGGATCCAATAGGGCTTCTCCCGTTTCGGATGCTGGACAAACCTGACGGTCCCTTTAATCAATTGTGCGATACCAAGGCCGAAAATAATGCCCAGAACCGCCTTAAAATGGTTAAAAGTATCCATAGGCCAAGTCTTTTGTTTACATCTGTTTACATCGCTTCCTGAACTTTGGTTATAATTTCTTTAATAGATATCCGCTCCTGCCCCATTGAATCACGGTATCTAATAGTGACTGTCTGGTCTTCAATGGATTGATGATCAACGGTTATACAAAATGGGGTCCCAATAGCATCCTGTCGGCGATAACGCTTCCCGATAGCATCCTTTACTTCATAAAAGCAACGGAACTTCTCGGCACATTGCTTATAAATCTCATGGGCTAACTCCGGCAGACCGTCTTTCTTGGTCAATGGGAATACGGCTAATTTTACCGGTGCAATCTTGGGCGCTATATGTAGCACCACTCGCTTATCTGTAGAACCATCTTCTTTTGTGATGGTCTCTTCTTCGTAACTGTTCGACAAGACAGATAGGAACATTCTATCTAATCCAATGGAAGTCTCCACTACATAAGGAATATAATGCTGATTGATTTCTGTATCAAAATACGTTAGTTTTTTACCACTGAACTCCTGGTGACGGCTAAGGTCATAATTGGTTCTGGAATGAATACCTTCCAGTTCCTTGAAGCCAAATGGAAAATCAAACTCAATGTCCACTGCAGCGTTAGCATAATGCGCCAACTTAGCGTGATCATGAAACCGGAGCTTCTCTGCCGGGGTGCCTAAGCTAAGATGCCATTCGTAGCGCAACTGTTTCCATTTTTCATACCACTCAAGTTCAGTGCCCGGTCTGCAGAAAAATTGCATTTCCATCTGTTCAAATTCCCGCATACGGAAGATGAACTGCCTGGCTACAATCTCATTTCTAAAAGCTTTTCCAGTCTGTGCAATCCCAAAGGGAATCTTCATTCGGGCCGTTTTCTGAACATTCAGGAAATTGACAAATATCCCCTGAGCCGTTTCTGGGCGCAGATAAATCGTATTTGCTTCCTCAGTAACTGAACCGAGTTGTGTGTCGAACATCAGGTTAAATTGGCGTATATCTGTCCAGTTGCCTGTTTTACTGATGCTACATACAATTTTCTGGTCATCCAGTAATTGGCGCAGACCTGAATAATCATCACCAGCCAGTAACCGGTCCATTTCATCTAATAAAGCTTCAGCGCCAGCGGTATCACCAGACTCCGTTAAAGCGGCCGCTTTTGCCTCTATCAGGTGATCTACCCGGTAGCGTTTTTTACTATCCTTATTGTCCACCATTGGATCACTGAAACTATCTACATGCCCGCTCGCTTTCCAGGTAGTAGGATGCATAAAAATTGCCGCATCTATACCAACTATATTTTCATTCAGTTGGGTCATTGATTTCCACCAGTAGTCCCGGATATTTTTCTTCAGCTCACTACCATAGGGCCCGTAATCATAAACAGCACTTAGTCCATCATAAATTTCTGAACTGGAAAAAACAAAGCCATATTCTTTGGCATGCGATATAATCGCCTGAAATAGATTCTCTTGTTGCGTACTCATAAGGCAAATATAAATAAGACATTCATAGCAGGATAATTTTTTTTAAGATTCCTGATGCCTGCCTGCAGTAACGCCCGAAATCTGATTTGAATTCAACTTGTTTTACCCTGTAAATCACGGGCTAACTATTATGAAAAAGCGAAGTGTACCTAAGTAACCTTCGCTTTTTGTATGGATAAGCCTTAAAAACAAGGCTGCTTAATGTACTTTTGAATATACATGCTGGTCATCGTGATAATTCTCTTCCGATTTTGTAAGAGTGGAAGATAAATAATCATCCAATGAGACCTTCTGCAATTTCTCTTTTTTTACTGTTTCATGTGCAAGCTCAGCCAGACGCTTCGATTCCAGTTTTCTGTTTCTGATTCTTATGGCCAAATACATGAGTGAAGTCGCAGCGACCAGTAAAATAAAAATAGCGAGCGTCGTATTTATATGGGTCGCGACCATCAGCATAGCACCGCCTGTAAAAACGGCTGTAACTCCGACCAGGGTTCCCATCACCTGCGTGGCAGTCATTCCAGTATCTAATAGCACATGATGAACATGGGTTCTATCCGCATGAAACGGAGAAAATCCACGTAAAATTCGGGTAGTAAATACACGGAAGGTATCATACACCGGTACAATGATCGCCGCCAGCGCAACAGTTATGCCACCATATCCCTTTACAAATAAGCCACTAAGCGGAGAATCAGCGGACACCAGGCTCATTTTTGAAACAAATGAAATCGCCATTACAGAAGCAAGGAATCCCAGAATTAAGGATCCCGTATCTCCCATGAATATTTTGGCGGGTGCAATATTATAACGTAAAAATCCGGCAACAGCCCCTGCTATGGTAAAGCAAAGCATAGCTGAACCGATATTCTGGTTTAAGGCAAATACAGTTCCAAGAGAAGCAAATAATAATAAACTTAGGCTTCCCGCAAGTCCGTCCACGCCATCTATCAGGTTAAAGGCATTGGTTACAAATGTGATCCCCACGACCGATAACAGAAAACTAACCAAATAGGGCAACTCGTGTATGCCTAAAAAACCCTGTAAATTCGTTAAACGGATGTCTGCCAGATACACAACAATGATTGCCGCAACAAGTTGCGCCAGGAATTTCTTATAAGGGTCAATCGCTACTAAATCATCTTTTAAGCCAGTAACAAATAAGAGGAAACTAGCACCCAATATGCAATTCCATCCGGTAAAATAAAAGCCAACATTAAAGATTGAAGCGACAAATATAAAAGCAGCAAAAATACCAATTCCACCTAGATTAGGGGTAACATTCACATGCTTTTTCCGGTGGTCCGGTTTGTCCAACAATCTCTTCTTTTTAGCAACAAAAATGATGTTGGGTATAGAAAAGATAGTTATTCCCATTGCCAATAAAAACATTGCAATGTATATGTAGACGACGGGCTGTGAAAGGTCAAAATATTTCATCAAGGTATAATTAAGTATCAAATGCAATTTCCAAATATTATTACCTGCAAAGGATTGAAAAAGACACAATTAACGTGCCGCAATTCTCCCACAACAATTTAATAATGCACCCAGAATAGCGTTCAAAAGTCGATACATGCAAAAATATACTAAATTATTCAAACACTTGCAAAATTTTCCCAAATCCGCTACTTTTTCCCTCACTTAAGATTAACGGCCAACTAATTGCAAGCGCTACACCGATTAGAAAAAATGACCACATTTAATCCGGAAATAGTCAATAGGGTAGGTATTTGGGGATTGGCATTCTTTGCAATACTTTTGTAGTTCAATTATCAACAAATCATGGAATCTACTAAAAGATACTTAATCACTGCGGCGCTTCCTTATGCAAATGGTTTAAAGCATATCGGGCACCTGGCCGGTGCCTATTTGCCGGCTGATATCTATGTAAGGTATCTGCGCGCACAAAAAAGAGAAGTCCTCTTTGTATGTGGAAGTGATGAACACGGTACAGCTATCCCTATACAGGCTAAGAAAGAGGGCACCACCGCCCAGGCAATTATTGACAAATATCACCCCATCATCAAACAGAATTTTGAGGACCTATTTATAAGTTTCGATATTTACCACAGAACATCCGCTCCTATACATCATGAAACCGCCCGAGCTTTTTTTAAGCAGCTCAATGACCAGGGTGACCTGGATATTAAGGAAACAGAACAATATTATGATGAGCAGGCTGAGTCCTTCCTGGCTGACCGTTTTATAAAAGGGACCTGTCCAAATTGTGGATATACTGAAGCCTTTGGCGACCAGTGTGAAAAATGCGGGACCAGCCTCAGCCCTGAACTGCTTATCAATCCTGTTAGTACACTCAGTGGACAACAGCCGGTTAAAAGAAGCACTAAACATTGGTATCTACCGCTTGATCGCCATGAAGACTGGCTGCGTCAATGGATCCTGGTGGATCATAAGGATGACTGGAAGGGCAATGTACTGGGCCAGGTTAAAAGCTGGTTAGATGGCGGTCTGCAACCGCGGGCTGTCACCCGGGATCTCGACTGGGGTGTAAAAGTACCTGTTGAAGGGGCAGACGGCAAAGTGCTTTACGTCTGGTTTGATGCGCCCATCGGCTATATCAGTGCGACAAGGCAATATTGCCTTGACCATAATATGAATGCTGATATCTTATGGAATGATAAGGAAACCAAACTAGTACACTTTATAGGAAAAGATAATATTGTTTTTCACTGTATTATTTTCCCCGTGATGCTAAAGTTACACGGTAATATTTTGCCGGACAATGTTCCGGCCAATGAATTTGTGAACCTGGAAGGGGACAAAATGAGCACCAGCCGGAACTGGAAGCTGGAAATGCAGGATTATATTGATGATTTTATCAAAAAAGAGAATGGCGGACCACAGATGGCTGATGTACTTCGGTATTACCTGACCACCATTATGCCTGAAAATAAAGATAGTGAATTCACATGGAAAGGCTTTCAGGATGCCAACAATAATGAGCTGGTGAGCATCTTTGGTAATTTTGTCAACAGGGCCTTTGTGCTCATGCATAAATTATGCAAGGGCAAAGTTCCTCCTTTACATGCCACAAGGCTGGACAACCTGGATCAGCGACTGATTCAGGACATTGAAGATGCCAAATTAAAAATTGAGAAGAGTATCGAGCATTATAAATTCAGAGATGCACTCTTTGAAGTCATTGATCTGGCTAGAAAGGGTAATAAGTATATGCAGGAGAAAGAACCCTGGATACTGGCAAAAAAATTAGAGAGCGACCCGTTAAATCAACAGTTAATCGATAACTGTCTGCATCTCTGTCTTCAACTCACTGCAAACCTGGCGATCTTTATCTATCCATTCCTGCCGAATACAGCTCAGAAA
Source organism: Arachidicoccus sp. (assembly GCA_035497555.1). Taxonomy (GTDB): domain Bacteria; phylum Bacteroidota; class Bacteroidia; order Chitinophagales; family Chitinophagaceae; genus Arachidicoccus. Next base: position 16,172 of record DATJDF010000354.1, read on the forward strand.
CTCTGTAAGATGATGAAGGTGGTGGATAAAATGCTGGAGTGGCAAAACGGAGGTCGTATTAAACTGCTGAGTGTCGGTTATAGCCTTCGTGCACCCGAACTGCTGTTTAGAAAAATAGAAGACGCAGAAATCCAGGAACAATTGGAAAAACTACAAAAGGGTTTAAAGCCGGGCACAGAAAAAGTGCAGCCACAACCCATTGCTGCAGCACCGGCTCCACTTGAAGCCAGCCTGCAGGAAAAACAGATTATTCAATTTGATGATTTTGCAAAAATTGATCTTCGCGTGGGAACCATTGTTGCTGCTGAAAGAATTCCGAAGGCCGATAAATTGCTGAAACTGGAAGTCGATCTGGGAACAGAAACCAGAATTATCTGTTCAGGCATAGCAATGCATTTTAATCCCGAACAGATTGTAGGCAAAAAGGTCACGGTAGTTGCCAATCTCGCACCGCGTAAGATGCGCGGTATTGAAAGCAATGGAATGATCTTAATGAGTGAAAATGCAGAAGGCAAATTGGTTTTCATGGGTCCGGATGCAGAAGTACCCAATGGATCAACGGTCAATTAAACGGCAATTTTAATGCTGCAAATATGCAGGCCCATTACTCATTAATTTCAATGGCTCTAATTCCCTGTAAATTAAAAATCCTGGAATGCTACACATTCCAGGGTTTTTAATTTACAGGGCAATCTGCCCCTCTATTTGTCCCTTAGCGTGCGGCGCTAAGCTCAGTCTTAATAGCGATCGTCAACAGAATGCACGGACTGAACCTGTGGGTTTTGTTTGAACTGAGCCTTCCAAAAAGCATAACCCCCAAACAGAACGCCGGAGAAAACTAGCGTAGAGAGTAAGCTGTATGGAAAATAAAAAGGCCAGCCCGCAATATAACAAGCTTTCAGGCCGCCCATCGTAATGGGGTAAAATCCGGAAAACGCCCAGACGGCCAGGTTAGACAATATAAAAAATACAGTAGGTGCTAAAATAGAAGCTGCAAGTACATTTGCCACACGTGGGTTACGGATCATAAAACCAATGAAAGGCAATAGAGCAAAAAGTATATAGTTCGTCAGCTGGCCCTCATAAAATCCAGGTGTTGACCAATTACCGGTGGCATAGAGCACCTGAATCAATACGTCACAAAGGAAAAAACTTAAGATAGGCAATAAAACGCCGTATTTTTTATCCTCCCTAAAAATTGTTCCACTAAAAATTGCCATGGCATACATAGGAGTAATCCCATAAATACCCGCAGGCATGGGTATCAACCTGCAAAGAATAGCAAGACCAATCAGGAGCGCAAAACAAATTCTTATTTTTGAAGACTTTTTCATAATTTATACTACTTTATTATAATACCAGAAATCACTCCACACAAAATTAATAATTTTAGATGGGAATCCCTGTATAATTTCAAGGATATCTCCATTTAGCTCGGTTGTATGAACAAGACTGCCTCCTTATAGGGAGGCAGTCTTGCAAATATTTATCTTATAGTCTGTCCGCAAAATCCGGCGGCGAACTACTTTAATAATTTAGCGCTTGCTTTCTCAGCTTTAGCTTATTTTACTTCTTCAGCTCCTGCATCATCCGCTTTTGGCTCTGCTGCGTTTTCTGCTTTTGGTGCTTCTGCTGGTTGCTGTTCAGGGGTAATAGCCTCTGGAGCTTTTTCTTCTACAACTTCAGCATCAGAGATAGCTGCCGGAGCTTCAGTAGTAGCCTTTTTCGCAGTACGGCTACGACGTGTTTTCTTAGCTGCCTCCTGATTTTCACCGGCACTGATTGAGTTACCGTAAACTTCATTGAAATCAACCAATTCAATCATCGCTTTTTCACCGTTATCACCTGGGCGAATACCTAATTTAATAATACGGGTATATCCACCTGGACGATCGCCGATTTTTGGACCCACTACCGTGAAGAGTTCCTTAACGGCTGTTTTGTTCTGCAGAAAACTAAATACCAAACGGTGATTGTGACTAATCTGCGCTTCATTCGCATTCTTCTTCGTCTTGGTAATCATCGGCTCAACGTATTTACGAAGGGCTTTTGCTTTAGCAAGCGTTGTCACAATTCTTTTATGTGTAATCAACTGTGCTGCCAGATTAGAAAGTAACGCATCTCTGTGCGCTTTCTTGCGGCCTAAATTGTTTTGTTTATCTCCGTGACGCATTTTTATTATGTTTTATATCTACACCGTGTCAAGGAATGTAAATAGCGGCCTTAGCCTATGTTAGAAAAAATTAATCATTAACCTCTACACCCATGCGGATGAGATCCATACCAAACTGCAAGCCTCTTTCATGTAAAACCTGTTCGATTTCAGTGAGTGATTTCTGGCCAAAATTCCGGAACTTCATCAGATCTTCCTGTTCATATTGAACGAGTTCACTCAGAGAATTAATCTTAGCAGCTTTTAAACAATTGAAAGCACGTACAGAAAGATCCAGGTCTTCAAGTGGTGTTTTCAATACTTTACGTAATTGAAGCACCTGCTCG
>DATJDF010000355.1:0-5555 GCA_035497555.1 Arachidicoccus sp.
GACTCTTTCACGACACGCTAAGGTTCGAATACGGATGCTTTCTTCCTGCAGGTTAAAACGAAGACCCAGGTCGTCAAAAGCAATTGCACCCAGCGGTTTAAATTGCCGCTGAATATTCCGCATTTTTTTGTAGCTGTCCACTACTTGCCTTTAACGTGACTGAAGTCGTCGCCTGAAAGGCGGGGGGGGCAAACACAGAAAATTGATAATGAAAAATTCAGTATTTACCCGGTACCTCCACGAACAATATCTTTATCCGCACGAAGCACAGCGGTCAACTCAGCATTTACAATATAACAGGGCATCAGGTAAAGGATCTGGATCTGAAGCAAGGACTTAATCCTATTGACATCAGTGCCCTAAAGCCAGGTACCTATATTGGAAAGATAAATGGCCAGACAGAGAAATTTATTAAAGACTAAGACTGTTGTGACCAATACGTCCGTAATTTTCTAGCCCGGCTGATAAAAAAAATTTGAATTTTGAGTTTTTTTTGACAAATTATTCATTAGCTTTTAGAGAAATTGTAAAGGCAACCGCCTTTAACAATACCAAAAGCTTCAAAGGTCGTTCTTATTAATATTTGATGCTTCGCCGTTATAATCTTGACAGGGAAGCTGGCGAACTCATGACACAAAGTGGAGACTAATAAAATTTATCTAGCTTCCTTGCCATTTCAGCCAGATAAAATTAATTTTGTAGATACTATTACAGCAGATTGAGATATTTTATTATTTTCTTGAAGTATTTGTAATACATTATAAGGTTGCTATTCGCATTTCCATAGGAGATAAATTATTTTATTTCATTATGACAAATTCTGACGATGCTTTCGCCGAAAGTTCAATATTCTTTTTTAAGTTGGACAACAAGGTCATAATCCCACCGCTTCTAATTCATTTTCATGTATAAATGACGGTTAAATCCTTTCACACTATTACTACAAATTATAAATATGCCTTCTGAAACCCTTTACAGGACAGCATTTTAAATTTGTCCATTTTTGTCCACCCAAATATTGAAGGCATTACCCAAGTCGAGTGCAGTTTTAAGCTATTAAAATAATTCTGGTATGATACGGCCATTTTTTTCTGAGGTATTTATCAAAAAGAAAAAACACCTTATGAAATTTACAGGCCGGGTAAAGGTTGTCATACTGTATAAAATTAATCAATATTGTATAAGGTAGATACCTGATCATTGGAATAAAAATAAAGAATAGGCGAATGTGATCAAAAAAATTCCTAAATTTACTTTATCAATTTGCGAAACTTCAGCTTTTTTAAAATTCTAGAAAGTCCATTGGATTATAAACGGGTAAGAATTGACGATAATTTATTTTGTCTTATAGGTTAATGTATCCAATCACTCAGCTTCTAAGTTTCCATCAAACTGCCATCATAAATTAAATATAAATGGAAAATCAAGATTTACATCATCACGAGTGCACCCATTGCGCCTGTCGCAACCCAATATTGGAAGTATTGGAAGAAGACCTTTTTAATCCGAAAAACTTTGCGGAACTATCTGCTTTAAAAACGGCACATACTAAAAAATCAAAGCCTCGTGCCTTAATGGTCCGGGGTGGGACTATAAGACCCATGACCAATGGGTCAGTCGAGCCGGTCGATGCAATTGGCTTCGCAGATGGGGTCGTCGTTGTCACGGGTACGGAAAAGGAAGTGAAGAAATTCATGGAGCATCACCACCCGAAATTTAAGGATAGGGTATTAGAGCCTGGACACACTTTACTGCCAGGTCTTATCGAACCACATGTCCATATTGTGCCTACGGCCTTAATGATGAGCTGGGTCGATTTAGGTAGATTTGATGGCCAGAAGCTGCTCAAAGATTACGGATTAGGCCTGCTGCGGGAAAGAATAACCCAGAATGCTGCATCGATGAAGAAAAATGAATGGCTTTTAGGCAACGGTTTGGATCCTTCGTTAATGCCTTTTGAAATAGGTCATGAGTTGCTAAAGATTGATGCAACCCTACTGGATAGCATTACAGATAAAGTGCCCATTTTGATCTTGAGTGCTTCAATGCATACGCTCTATCTGAATACATCAGCACTTGAAAAGGTTTATAATAAAAATAAAGGTACTCCAGCTTTTCATAAATATCATAATTTCGAAAAATACAAGAAGGAAACCCAAGGGCAATTGCAGGATGCAGAGATGTATCCGGCGCTTCAAACCATTCCGAAACCACAGATTCTAAGCATGTTTATAAAGTGCTTTGATAATTTAACGACACTCTTTAAAACAGCAGGGGAAAGAGGCGTTACTTTTCTTTATGATGCTGGGATGACAAAAGGTCTGAAAAAAGTGCTGGATGCATACTTGTTGGCAAATTCCAGCGTCCTTAGAATAGGTGCCGCCCAGGTTTGCCATACAGCTAAGGAAGCTAGAAAACTTGATCATTATAAACGTCATGAGATATATGAAGACGTCTATATAGGGAGTATAAAAGTTGTCTCCGATGGCTCCAACCAAGGATTGACAGGATATCAGTCAGAAGAATACAAATGTGATCCAAAAGAAAATTACGGCTTATTTAATTTTGGAAAGCATAAGAAACCTACGGATCCACCGCATGACTACAAAGAGTTAATTAAAACGGTTGTTGCTGACAGGGGCTGGCCGCTAATGGTTCATGCCAATGGCGATCTTGCAGTTAAATTTATTATTGAAGTGTACGACGAATATATACCTAAAGATCAGGATAGGGAAAAAATACGCCATAGGATTGAGCATTGCTCCCTAGCAACGAAAAAGGAATTTACAAAGATGAATGAAATGGGTGTTTCTCCCAGTTTTCTAATTGGACACGTGGGTTATTGGGGCCATGCATTCAAAAAAGTAATATTCAAGGAGAAATCTGAAATGCTGGACCTTTGCAAAACTGCACTTGACGAAGGCATGAGGATAACTTTACATAGTGATAACATGGTAAGCCCCTTAGGGCCACTAAGGATGATGGAGCAAGCCATCACACGGATAATGGAGGCGGACCCTGAACTTAATGTATTAAATCAACATGAATGCATTACAGCTGAACAGGCCTTAACCGCCATTACCTATGACGCAGCATGGCAATGCCACGCCGACCACTGGACGGGCTCTCTGATACCGGGACATTTTGCGGATTTTGTAATTTTGAAACATGATCCCCTTAAAATAAAAGAGCCCTATATGAAAATGCGCGACATCCACGTACTTGAAACCTGGGTGGATGGTCATAAAGTTTATCATAGAGAGTAGCGCTATAAATAGGTATAACATAACGGGAGCCATAGTTTTCAACTTTGACTCCCGTTTTTATGCATGGGACCTGATTTAGCATTAGGCAGCGACTATCAACGAACTTAGTACATTAATAGATTTTCTCAAAGGCCGTTATTGGATAGCCAGGTTTTGAAACCGACTATTAAATGACTATGCTCTAATTATTGTTTAATAGTAAAATCTGTGGTCATCTCCCAAAGGAGTAGAATTGCGTTTAATCAGTCGTCTTCGCCTCAAAGATGATGGTTGGTTATCTCAGCTGGATAAACAGGTTCATGAAGGTATAAGAAGATTGAACTGTCCGATTAGCTTAATATTATTTGGACATTACAAAGAACATAATCTCTGTGGTCATAGCGGTATCTGCAGCCGAAAAATTGATTTTGCGTCAAAGTGATATAATAAAGAAAGAACCATTATTTTTGAGGGCTGTAAAAGAATTACGATTTAAGAGGAAAAAATAAAAAATCTTTCAATAATTGAAATTCAATAACACTTTTATAATAATCATAACATCTGAATCTATAATACCACTGATCCGGCATTTCCACTGACATCCCGCTTTTAACAGTAAAACTGAACAAAGAGGACAAAGGGGCTGAATCAGCATTTTAAATTTATTTTATCAATACAATCAATATGATGAAACTACCGCAATTTATTGGTGGCTACAAGAAGGCGATTAAGTTTAGCATTTTGTGCCTTATATTCATGGCACAAAATAATGTGAGTGCCCAAAAGGGGAAACAGAGCGTTGAATTACGCTCACCAGACAAAAGGCTGGAAGTTAATATTGTACAGACCACTGATGGAATCGTCAGTTATAGCTTCCTGGCAGATGGGAAGGAGTTGATCACGCATGCTAAATTAGGGCTGCAACTTCCGCTGTCAATACATCGCAGCAACCAAGGCATAAAAGTATCTAAAAGATCGGTGAAATCTGTTTGGAAGCCTGTCTGGGGCAAAAGAGCAATCGTTCCTGACGTCTATAATGAAGCGACACTTACGCTTTCAGCGTACCAAATAAAATTCCGTGTTTATAATAATGGATTTGCCTTTCGGTATGAAGGTGCTAAGATCGATAGTGAATATACTGAATTTAAATTTGCGGCAGATTACACGGCTTGGTATTATAACGGCGAGCACGCCAATATCGGTCCGGAAAAACTCAGTGATGCCTTTGGCTTGCGTAGACCAGTCGTAACAATAAAAGCAGATGACCATAACTATATGGCTATCCATGAAGCGGATTTACAAAGTGGGCAGCCTTTAGTTTTGCGTGCCGTAAAAGAAGAACCGTTTACCTTTGCCGTCGAATCTAAGCGCGGCCAGGCGTGGCGCGTAATAATGTATGGCCGCACACCGGGAGAACTGGTAGACTCTCATTTGATCGAACTACTGAACCCGCCACCTGCGCCTGACGCAGTTTCAGGTAAATCTGCCGACTTTTCCTGGGTGAAACCTGGGGTCGCACTCTGGGATTGGCGTATCAATGGGGCAGTTACGGATGATGGATTTAGATACGAGATGTCCTGGCCCTCCTGGAAACGCATGGTTGATTTTGCCAGCGAAAATGGCATTGTTTCATTGGTACTGGATGCTGATTGGTACGGTCCGGAGTTTAACAAAGATTCTGACCCGACAAAAGGCGGTAAGGTGGAGCAGGTCCATCACCTTATCAGTTATAGTAAAGACAAAGGCGTGGGCATCTGGCTTTATCTTAATGATGTCGGCGGTGATGCTTATCCGATAGCGCAAACGCTTAAGCAATACGGCACTTGGGGCGCCGTAGGAATCAAATATGGATTTATGAGAGGCACCCCTGAGGAGAAAAATATACGCACCCGTATGATTACCCGGTTATGTGCCGAAAACCATTTAATGGTGGATTTTCATGATGATCCTGTGCATCCATATGGTCAGATGCGCACCTGGCCTAACGCTGTCACCAGAGAGTTCTGCCAGGCCCAGTCGGACGGCCATCAGGTATTCCAACCGAGTACATTTGTAACATCGGTTTTTGTAAATATGCTGGCCGGACCACTTGATATGAGTAATGGAGCTATGGATCTGGAGCAAAAGGGTAGGGTCGACAATTCAATGCCGGTTCCTTCAACCATTACTGCCGAGGCAGCCAGAACCCTGATTACTTTTTCCGGAGCCACTATTATGCCGGATATCGCAGAGAATTACAGGAAGCACCCGACCATATTGAAGTTTATCCGTGCAGAGCAAATGCCCTGGCAGGAAAGTAAAACTTTATCC